>CAZPPY010000067.1:0-2501 GCA_964588575.1 uncultured Candidatus Saccharibacteria bacterium | reverse complement strand
TTAAGACAATAGAGCTATCGTAGATAGTTCTAACTTCGTTCATAGTGCCCCATACCGTGCAAAATGGCTACCATCAAGGTTGGCATTTTGCATGGACACGTTGCCTTATCCGGCGAGCGGTGGCCGTGGTATACTCAGGGGAAATATGGGGGATCTGCATACAAACTCGAGGGCTATTACGGGGGTTGTTCTCGGCGGTGGCCGCGGCACCCGCCTGTATCCGCTGACCGCTGAAACAAGTAAGCAGCTTCTGCCCGTTGGCGACAAACCGATGATCGTCCACGTCATCCAACAGCTACTGCGCGCCAACATCAAAGACATTCTGCTGTTGATCGACCAACGGCACGCTTCACAATTTATGCAACTCCTGCAAGATGGCTCCCATCTCGGCGCCAACAGCCTCGCCTATATCTGGCAGCATCCGGACGGCAAGGGTCTGCCTTCAGCGATCCAGCAGGTAGCTCCCCATGTTGCCGGCGACCGGCTGGCGGTTGCCTGCGGCGACGTACTCATCGAGCAAGGCATTGAACAGCCGGTCAAAGATTTTATGAACCAGCCAAGCGGCGCACGAATGGTTGCAATGCGTGTAGAGGATAGTGCCGGCTACAGCCCGTTAGTTACGGAAGGTAGCCGTGTCGTTGATATATTGCCCAAAGATCCCGATGCTCACACGCCAGGGCTCATCGACCTGGGCATCTATATGTACCAGCCAGATGTTTTTGAACGAATTGATACCCTCACGCCGTCGGCACGGGGCGAAACAGAAATATGGGATTTAAATAACACTTATGCGCGGGAAGCACAGCTAGGCTTCACGGCTCTTGAGGGCTGGTGGTCCGATGCCGGCAGCAGCATACCGGCCTACCTTGCAGCACACCAACATTATGAAAAGTAACGCATCCACTACTGTCACGCACGTTCCGCTGGTGATACTCGGCTCCGGCATGGCCGGCTTGGGCGCCGGCGTACAGGCACAGCGGCTCGGCATAGAGAGCCTGATCCTTGAAGCATCGAACAAGGTGGGCGGACTTTGCCAGAACACCACTGTTCTTGGTTGCGATTTCGACTTTGGTCCGAAAATTCTCCTCCTGGACAACTCCGAAGATGCTGAAGATATTTTGAGTTTTCTGCAAGGAAATTACGCATCCTATCCCGTAGAAGAAAGTGTTTATTTATCTGATTTCGGCTTGCTTGGCTTCCCGCTGCAACGGCACCTGATCGATTTGCCAACTGTAGAACGAGACAAAGTACTGAGCAGCCTCGAACTAGTCCAAAAGAATCCGACCCAGGTGAGGAACTATAAAGATTGGCTGCGAAATAGCTACGGCGACTACCTGTGCGAACACGTGCTGTTTCCGTATGAAGAAAAGAAGTGGCGGACCAGCCTCGACCAGCTGGACTATGAATGGGCGATGGACCGCCCGGTTCGTGTGGATTTTGCTGAAGTTCGCCGCGGAGCAAAAGAAAAATTGCCGCCAAACAAAAGCTATTATTATCCGAAAGTCGGGAACATATCGGCCCTTTCTACCGCTATGGCCAGACATGCCGGACCGCTACTGCTGAACCATCCTGTTACCAAAATTGATCTGACTGCTAAACAAATCACGACCGCCAATGGCAAGCGTTTCCGCTACGACTATCTCATATCGTCGATTCCGCTGGATTATGCAGCCTCTATCACAAAGCAACTCCCGAAGTTGCAAAAGGATGCGGCCCGCACGAATTTGAAGCGCTTAGGGATCAGGGTCTTCAACGTCGTCTTTCCGGGCAAACATACGCTCGATGGAACGGCAATTTATTTCGCTGAGAAACGATTTCCATTTCGACGGGTTACTATATTGGAAAACTTGTGTCCTGCACTCGGACGAAGCGACAGAACACCCATCTCACTTGAAGTTTCAATGAACCCCAACGAACCGCAGCCGGACGCTGATTCGCAGCTGGCGCATATGCTTGAACAGTTATCAACCGTTCACCAGTTCGCACACTTAGGCCAACCGCTTGCCTATGAAATACTTGAAGTTGATTTTGCATACCCCATCCAGAACAATAGTTTGCGTCCTTTCGTGGCAGAGCTCCATGATTTTTACCAGAAACATGATGTGTACCATTGCGGCCGTGGCGGCAATTTTGACTATTGCAACAGTGACGCCGCCTACACGCAGGGCAAGAAAGCCGCGCTACATATGAGCGCTCAAGCAGCGCTCGCCTAGATGGTCTGCTAGAATACATTCATGAAAACTGCATTGGTCACGGGTGCAAATCGGGGACTCGGCTTGGGTTTCGCAGAAGTATTAGCCAGCAAGGGCTATGTCGTGTACGACGGCATGCGCGAAGTCGCCGGATTCCAGCCACCCGCACCAAATATCAAGCCAATAACGCTCGACGTCCATGATGACGCCTCTATCCAGAAAGCTGCCGCTGCAATCAGGGCAGACACCGATACGTTGGACTTGCTGATAAATAGCGCCGGTCTCAATAAAGACACGGCAACCAGCGGC
>CAZPPY010000066.1:4813-6047 GCA_964588575.1 uncultured Candidatus Saccharibacteria bacterium | reverse complement strand
AAGCCTATCGCAATAGGCGAGCTGCGTACGAGAAATCCGCTGGACAGCGGAATAAGTACGACGGAAGTCACCCGTAGAAATCGGACAAAGCGTGTCGGAAACGGAGCGCAGATGAGCATTCGCTACATTGTCGTTCCACCGTAAAAAGTGGAATTTTTTGTACCGGATGGAAGCAAGGTGGTACCGCCTATCCCTTTGAGGCCCTTGCAGGTTCTAAGAATTTCTTAGGACTTGCAAGGGCTATTTTCGTAAGGAGAAAGTCATGAACTTTCCAACATTCATCGCACAATTTAGCAACCGTCGTAGCACCCGTACATTCGGGGGCTGCTCTTGAAGTGAATTTTAACAAAGAGCCCTAGCAGCCCCCGCGAGTTTCGCGATGGGGCTTTTCATTTTTGAAGGAGATTTTATGAGTGCAGAACAGACACGAATCGGCGGTTCAGCCGAAGTGTTGTGGCAGCCGCTCGGACCTATTGAGCTTGGTGAAGCAGTTGATTTTGTGTACGTCATGCGAAAGGATGGTGAATTTGCCATGTCGCCGATTGCCCATGCAGTAGCGGGAAGTTACGGGCTGAATGAAGCTGAGGCGAAGCAATCGCTTTTGGAAGCATACGACACCTATTTCGCACGCCTTGTAGACGCGCAACAAAAAGGCTATGCCGCGAAAGGAGCGGTGCAGCTTCATATCTTTGATGCTGATGAGCTGGCGGCAGCCGTGCACGGCAAAGCGGCCGGGAAGCCCATTGTCAGCCTGGATCCACTCACGAAAGATGGTGTGCTAGAGCACAAAGTCTCGCGTGGCTATTACCTGGGCGGCGCGAAGGATTTCGGCCAGGTTGCGCGGCCGGGCGCCGAACCGTTGCCAATGCAAGCCAAAGCAATTGCTAGCCAGCTGCATGGGCAACCGGCAGTTGTCGTCGAAGACGATATTTTTAGCGGCGGCAGCGCAGCCGCCTCAGTAAAAGATTTACTGGCACACGGCGTCGCGGTCGACAAGCTGGTGGTCGGGTTTGTCATGGGCGAGCCGACGGCAGTAACGGAGCTAGGAGTCACCGTCGATGCGGTGGTTGCATACTCGACGAGTGATGGCAGCAATATATTCGACAAAGTTGACCTCGGCGACCCGCGCGATTACCTGCTCGGCGCCAGCGGCCTGGTGGTGCAGTTGCCGGGCGGCGAATTGGGCCGGGTCCCCTATTTGCTGCCGTTTGCCAGTACTGCCGAGCGGGCCAGC
>CAZPPY010000066.1:0-4713 GCA_964588575.1 uncultured Candidatus Saccharibacteria bacterium | reverse complement strand
GAGCAGCTCGCCCCGCTGCAGCTGCCGAAAAAACTGGTGCTGCTTGACGTAAATGGTACATTGTTCGCCGACGAATCAACCGATGGTTTCATGCCAGCTGACGGCGTGCAGGCATTCCAGCAGGCTGTGCAAGCGCTGAACCAGCACGGCATATGTGTCGGGTTGTGCTCAGATTCGCCGCTGCCGCAGTTGCAGCAGCTTGCAGGTGAACTTGGCCTTACCGGACCGATTGTCGCCGAGAACGGCAATGTCGTTTCATACAACGATCAAACAGTTGCGGTGAATGAGCTGCCAGGCATTGCCATTTTCAAGCAGCATGTCGCCGAGTTGGCATCAAGACAGGAGCTCAAACAATCGCCGGATTTCATTGCTCCGGAATTCGGCGGCCAACCGGTTGCGCCCGGATCGTGGGGATTCGGCGCTGATCGGATTGCTTCTGTATCGGTCAGCGGCCCGGCTCCATTCATTGAGGCGCTCGGCCAGCACTTTGCGTCCTGGCCGGGTATCAGTGTCGATTGCAGCCCGGAATATAATTTCCTGGCCATTCATCCGGGACCTGACTTTACGCAAGGCAAAGCTAATACGCTGCAATTGCTTGCGCAACACGGTTGCGGCGTGGTGATGGTTGGCAACAGCATGTCAGATTGGGCCGGCCCAAATAGCGGTGTCCTGTCCACGTTTGTCGGCAGGGCGCGGATTAGTCCTGGCGTGCAGTCCCACAGTGCCTATGTCTCATCCCAGCCGTTACTTGCCGGAGTAGTTGATATTTTGAACCATCTGGTTGATGGCGCAGAAGGAGCGAAGCCATGAAAACTGAGCAGAAACTCGAGCTCGTGAAAACCGCGTTGCCTGCTGTAATTGCTGAGCTTTCAGCCGACTTCGTTGCTGGTTTCAATGGTGAGAAACACGCTCATGCGAAAGCCAGCAACAAGGATTTGGTGACAGCTGTGGACCAGGAAATCGAGACGAAATTCAGCCAATGGCTGCAACAGCAGTTTCCAGAAGATCAACTGGTTGCCGAAGAACTGCACGATATGCCGGCGGCTGGTCACGGCTGGACGTGGTATATCGACCCGATTGATGGGACGATGAATTTTGTTCACGGCCTGCCAGACTGCGCCATCATGATCGCGCTGGCTCAGGACGGCGTGCCTGTTTTGGCGTGGATTGTTTTTCCCCTGCTCGGAAAGTGGTTCTTTGCGGAGAAGGGCAGCGGCGCATACCTGAACGGCAAAAAGCTCTCGGCCCTGAAACCGGTACCACTCTCCCAATCGTTGTTGGCTAGCTTCGATCTCAACGATGTAACGGAATTTATGGCGCTCTTGGAGCCTATGTGGGACAAGGTCGCGGGCATACGCATCGGCGGTTGCGCTGCTTCCATCTATGCCCAGGTCGCCAGCGGGCAGGTGCAGCTTGGCATCATGCCAAGAGCTTACGCCTGGGAATATATGTGCGGCGCGCTGCTTGTGCAGGAAGCTGGCGGCGCAGTTACGACAGTCGACGGCTCTGCCGTGTCGTATAGCCAGCGCACACAAGATATTATCGTCGGCGGCAGCGAACTGTTCGCTTATGCTGCCGTTGGCAAAGCCGGAAAGGAGAACGTATGAGCCAGATAATTTTGGATTGCGATACCGGCGAAGACGACGCGCTGGCCATTATGATCGCGCTTGCCAACAAATTGCCGCTACGGGCGGTCGTTTCCAGCTACGGCAATACGACGCTGGAAAATGCCACAAAAAACAGCGCAGATATATTAAGCCTGGCTGAGGCGCCACAGGTGGTCGTGCTGCCAGGGTCCGAAGGGCCGATGAAACCGCACAAAATCCAGCCGAATTACTCGGCGGGAGATTTTGTCGGCAAAAACGGTCTCTGCAACACCGTGCTGCCACTAAGCAAATACCAAAATGTACGGTCCGTTACGGATGATAATTTTGTAGCCGAGCTGGCCGATATCATCAAGCACGAGAAAACAACATACATCATTACCGGTCCCTGCACGAATTTCGCGAAAGTTTGCCAGTACTTTGGCGACGCAACTAAACAATATATCGATAAAGTATACGTTATGGGCGGAGCGGTATATGCCGCGGGCAATAGCGGACCGCCGGACCCGCAATCGCATGAACGGATTGCAGAATTCAACTTCTACTGCGACCCATACGCGGCAGATATTGTACTTGCATCGGGCTTGCCAATACATCTAGTGACGTGGGATATAACATCAACGATTATTGTCCCTTTTGAGATTGTCCAGAACCTGCAGGCCACGTATCCGACCGGGAAGTTTGCTGCGATGCTCATGCGAAATTTCTTCAAATACTACGGATTAGCGCACGACCGGAGCTTTGAGCTAAATGACCCCATTACCGTTTTGGCTTGCTTGGGCTGGGGTAATTATCACCTCAAGCATTTACGCGTACGAACAACCAAATCCCACTTTGGACAGTCCGTGCTTGACTCCTCCGGCTACCCGGTGTTCTATTTTGTACTGGATGAGCAGCAAAAGGCCGCCGCCGCGAGCAAAATTCTGGCCGACCTGTGCCTTACGCCGAGCAGCCAGCTGGGAGGTGGAGTATGACCGAACGGTTACCTGAATATGCCGATGTACTATCCGACCCCGGTGCTGCCGAGGTGTTGGCAGGCTTTGAGCTGGCTGAAACAAAGAGCGGCTACAATAACACGATAAGCATCTGGGAGAACCAAGTTGCTGAAAGGCGGGTCGCGCGGGTGCTCGGCAATGTGCCCGGCAGTTTCGACCCGCAGTTTTCGCAGCTGGCGCCGGTTCTTGCTGGCGATCGGCTCGATAAAGAGCAGATAATTCTCGGTGCCCTGAAATCAATGGGTTTTCCGGTGCCAATCTGCCTATACCACGTGCCATCCAGCAACATATCAGTGTATGAATGGGCTGAAGGCGCCTTGCTCGACTTTGATGCATGCAAGCAGCTGCCGTATGGTACAAGACAAGCCGTCGGGAATAAGCTTGGCGCGTTTCTCGGTGCACTCCATGGTGCCAGTGTAAACGGCCAGGCCGAGAACCTATTAGATGTAGTACCGGGTAAGTATTCATTCGCGACACCCAAAGACAAGCATTACTGGCGATTTGCGCAGAGTGTAGCTATGCTGGCAGCGGCAGGAACACTGCAAACAAGTGAATCGGAGCAGATTGCCAGCGCCGGACAACAGTGGCTAGGGGCCTTGCCGGCGTCGGATTTTCGGCTCATCCATGGTGATTTCTACTCCAGAAATATCTTCATTAATCCTGCTACGCTCGACATAACCGCCGTAATTGATTGGGTCGATTCAGCAGAAATCGACGATCCGCTAGCTGACGTACTGTTGACCGCCGGCTGGTACGCGTTTGACGATAACCTGACAGATATCCTGGATATCGGCAACCAAGCCGCTTTTCTCTCGGTTCTTGAAGGCTACGGCGCTAACATAGCACAGCCCGAAGGCCTCGGCGGCTGTATCGCACTATTTAAAATCTATAGCTTGCTCTGGCACTTGCGTGTACTTGTTGCTGAAACGGTGAAAGGCAATCAAGAGACAATCGAACAATTTAAAGGTACGCTCGCGTCGCTACTTAACGTTATTGAAAGGACCTAGGAAATACTATGAACACGCTACGAGTTTTACGAGCACTTGTCGAGTGCGGCTCGGCTTCAGGGCAAGAGGCGAAAATTGAGCAGTGGGTTCAGCAATACCTGCAAGGCGCGGGTTTGCAGCCGGAAATGGTGTTGGCCAATGTAGTTTGTCATATACCCGGGCAAGACAGGTCGAAAGCGCTCATTTTCAATGGGCACGTTGATACGGTCAGTGCGGGAGATCTAGCTAGGTGGCATACGCCGCCGCTCCAAGCAATCGTCCAAGACGGCAAACTATATGGGCTCGGGGCGTCAGATATGAAGTCTGGCGTTGCTGTTATGCTAGTAATCGCTGAATATTACAGCCAGCGCAAGCCATCAGTAGACTTGTGGTTTCACTTTGTCGTGCAAGAAGAAACGGACGGGCGCGGCACGCATGATGTCATGGCGTGGTTCAAGAAAAAACATCTCAAAAAATATAAACAAATTGCCGGTATTTTACTTGAGCCAACCAGCTTGGAGCGTATCGAAATTGCGCATAAAGGCAACGTATTTCTTAGATTAACGACGCGTGGCGATGGCGGTCACGGCTCAACGCCGGAATCGATCAAGCGGCACGCGGTGACTGAAATGATTGCTGCCAGCAAGCAACTCGAGCGATTAGTCCATGCATGGGGGACAGCCTACGGCGACCCATTGCTTGGCAAACCAACTGTCGTGCTGTCGTCAATCCAGGCGGGTGATGCAAATAACCCGAATAAAATTGCCGATACCTGCGTAGCGACATTTGACCTGCGGACGACGCCGAAACTCCACAACAAAGCATTGCAACTAATCCAAAAATACTTTAGTGGTAGCGTACTTGTTGAGACCGTCTACGATCCATTACCTGGTGGCTATACTGCAGAAAGTGAAAATATTGTGCGACTAGCTAATAAGATTACCGGCTTGCCCACAACTTCAACGCCAGGATCAACCGATATGCTGTTCTTCACGGCGCTTGGTATTCCCGCAATCATTTTTGGGCCCGGCGACAAAACTTCGGAGCATAAGGCGAATGAATTCGCCGAATTAGGTAAGATAGAGCAAGCAATAGAATATACTAAAGATATAATTGCTGCCTTTTAGG
>CAZPPY010000065.1:0-6062 GCA_964588575.1 uncultured Candidatus Saccharibacteria bacterium | reverse complement strand
GTACGTTCTTCCCGCGCTATGCTATGCCCGATTGGCTGCAGAATATAACCTTCTACATGCCATTGACACCGGTGATTGATGGTGCCCGGCTGATTGCGACTGAAGGCAAGCATTTGCTCGACCTCGGTCCGCAGCTGGCGGTCATGGGTGCCTGGGTAGTTGTCATCTATATCATCGCCTTCCGCGTCTTCCGCTGGGAGTAGTAATAAAACGCCACCAACTTTTCTAATATAACTATTTATGTTATAATGTGGATATGGCAACAGCGAATCCGCAGGTACATGCGTATCAGCCTGAATTATGGCTCGCTGCTGACTCTCTTCAAACCAGCGATGCCGATAGCCAGATTCCGGCGACTCGTCCTGAAGTGCCGATAGAACAGTTGTTGGCGCTCAATCCAGAAAACTTGTTGGACTGGTATCGCATTGAGGCGCTTCGAGCACTTGGTGCGCGCAACAGCCAGCAGGGCATTATCGATGCAGTAAAGGCTGGACATGCCGTCAACGGCAAGTCGTATGGCGAAAGTGTGCTGTTAGCGCGGCATGCACCGGAAAAAACCAGGGAGCTCGGCAAACTGGCGTTCGAAATGTTTGCCCGATCCATTGGCGAATCGCTTGATCAGCCGGACGGCCCCGGTTTGCGACTAGCTTCAAAGTATCAATATTTCAGTGATGATTATGGCGGTACCGGCCAAGTGGCTGCTGCGAAGCGTTCGGCGCGCATTGCGGCGCTGGAAGCTGCTATCCGCGAGCGCAGCAAGCGCTGAGTATAAAAAGATATAAAAAACGGGCTCTCTCCAGGTTGTTTTGTGGAGAGAGCCCACGGGTTAGCTCAATGTACGATGTTACTGGCTGCCGTCAGACTGGATCGTGATGATGTCACGATACATGCTGAGGAATGGAACACGCCAACCGGTGACGACGAGCGTCACATGCTGGTTATTTTTCTGCGCGTCCGTGAGCTGGACGTACACGTCAGATGAATTCCATTTGCCTTGCCATAATGCGTCAGTATCCTGAAGTACCTCGGTGCTGCCGTCGTCTTTTTGGACAACAGCGTAAAAGACACCGTTATCGCCCTCTGTTTTTACGTACGTATTGACGATCTGGCCACTGATGTGGTCGACTGCCAACCGTTCCGGCACGAAGGACCAACCTCCGCAGAGCAAGATAACTACCAGGATAGCCAGCACGCCGAACAGGATCTTTGGCCAGACAGGCTTGTCGTTATAACCGTACACTCGCTCCTCCTCATTGGAGCTAGCTGTCCGAAGACAGCGCTATTCACCCTCAACAGGTAAATATGGGGCGGATTATAACAATAAAGTGAATCTTTGTCAAATGTGTGTAAGATGATAAAATGGCTGATGTATGAGTTTTATTGATGATCTGCCGAGGCCATTTTTTGTGCTGGCGCCGATGGACGACGTAACGGATACGGCGTTTCGGCAGGTTATTGCCGGCACGGCGAAACCGGATATATTCTTTACAGAATTCGTTAATGTGGACGGGCTGCAAAGCCCTGGCCGCAAAAACCTGCTCAAAAAATTGCAGTTTACTCGATTAGAAACGCCGCTAGTGGCGCAAATCTGGGGCAAGGTTCCCGAGAATTTCTACAAGACTGCACAACAATTGGCCGACGGCACGTTTGCTCGCGAGTTGGGGCTGCCGGAAGATGTGAATTTTGCCGGCATCGACCTCAATATGGGTTGTCCGGATAAGACCGTCGTCAAGAACGGTGCTTGCAGCGCGCTTATCAATAACCGCGAACTAGCCCGTGAAATTATCCAAGCAACGAAAGCCGGCGCGGCGGCTGCCAAGCAACCGATACCGGTCAGTGTCAAGACCCGGCTTGGCTTCAATACCGTAGACGTTACATGGCCGGAATTTCTCTTGCGCCAAGATATCGCGATGCTGACGGTCCATGGCCGGACGCGCAAAGAAATGAGCAAAGTGCCGGCGCGCTGGGAAGACATCGGCCAGGTAGGCGAGCTTCGGGATAGGATTGCATCGCAGACGCTCATTGTTGGCAACGGCGATGTACTGAGCCGGCAGCAGGGCATAACACTAGCGAAACAATACGGTTTGGATGGCATTATGGTCGGCCGCGGTATATTCCACGATCCGTTCCTGTTTGCCGAAACCACCCCATGGGAGACATATACTCCCGCACAGCGGCTAGACCTGTTTGCACAGCATATTAGATTTTTCATGGAAGCGTATCCAAATGGCGAACGCGCGTTGCCGCCGCTGTATAAATTCTGCAAAGTCTATGCCAACGGTTTTGACGGTGCGAAGGAATTGCGCGAAGCGCTGGTTCATGCGCGGACACCGGAAGACCTGCTCGCTATTCTGGCCGGTTATGGCGCATAAGCGGCTTGTCGCGTATAGTCGATACTAGCATGATCATCGCTGACCACCTATCGAAAACATACCGGAAAAAGCTGGCAGTTAGCAATCTATCATTCACCGTCAACACCGGTAAAGTGACCGGTTTTCTGGGACCGAACGGCGCCGGCAAATCGACGACGATGCGCTTGATGCTGGGGTTGGATAATGGTGGCGGTCATACGACGTTTGATGGCAAAGTATTGCATGATTACAGCCGGCCGTCGCAAGTCGTTGGGGTGCTGCTAGAAGCCAAGGCGTTTCATCCGACCCGAACGGCGCGCAATCACTTGCGTGTTTTAGCTGACGCCGGCGGTATTCCCGGCCGACGTGTCGACGAAGCACTCGATACAGTGGGTCTGCTAAGCGAAGCAAAACGCCGCCCGGGTAAATTCTCACTTGGTATGGCGCAACGGCTCGGCATCGCAGCGGCGATTCTAGGAGAACCGAGATACCTTATTTTGGACGAACCGGCAAACGGCCTTGACCCGGAAGGTATCGCGTGGCTACGGCAATTTATCAAAGATTATGCAGCCAAAGGCAATGCCGTGTTTATTTCATCGCACCTTTTGAGCGAAATGTCGCAAATGGCCGACGATGTCGTGGTGATTGGCAAAGGCAAGCTGATCGCCAATACATCGATCAACAAGTTGGTGGCAGGCAGCGCCGGCTCAGGTGTGTTTATTCGCACGACCGCTACTGCCAGGCTGGAAGCGGCACTAAAACGTGCCGGCGTTACGTTTGAAAAACTCGAGGGCGGCTTGAAAGTTGTCGGCGCAAAAACGGATGAGATAGGCAAACTGGCGTTTACGGCTGGCGTACCGGTGCTGGAACTCGCGAACCGTAGCGCCTCACTCGAAGAAGCATTTTTGGAACTGACCGAAGGGACAGAGGAGTATAAGGCGCATATTCGGCGGGGAGATACATAATGGTCACTGCACTCAAAGCCGAGTTCCGGAAGTTATTGACTGTTCGTTCAACCTACGTCATTGCCGGTATTGCCTACGCGCTGCTGGCCTTTGTATCGCTGTATGTCGAAGGTTACAAAAACGGGCCCGACAATATAACCGGGCCAGGCAAAGGGTTGTATCTTGCGGGCACAGTAGTCCAGCACGCCAATGTATTGTCGATTTTTGGCGCAATTGTCGCCTTGTTGCTCGTAACGCACGAATATCGATATAACACCATCATTTACGCATTTACGGCTATTAACCGCCGCAGCAAGGTGCTAGCCGCCAAAATCATTGCCGTACTTGCCTATGTGTTATTGCTGGCAGTCGTTGGAGCGGCCATAGGTTTCATATTTATGCTGCTTGGCCTTCACCTGGCCGGCGTTCATTTGCCGGCGCAAGACCTCAATATCTGGACATATGGCGCGAAAGTTGTATTTTTCTGCGAAGGCTGGGCTATGGCGGCTATGCTGTTTGCCGTCTTACTACGTAACCAGGTGGCAGCGCTAGCCGTCTTGTTCATTGTGCCGAATACCGTGGAAGGCCTGTTGAGCCTGCTGTTGAAAGATAAAACAGTCTATCTGCCGTTCAGCGCCCTGTCGCAAGTGATTGCGCCGCCGACTATTCCTGGAGCTATTGCCCGTCATATCAACGAAACAGGATCACTTTCTCCGGTGCACGGTGCATTGCTCTTTTTAGGGTATATCGTCGGCGCATGGATCGTGGCGTGGATACTCTTCGTCAAACGCGACGCGTTCTAGTGTTCGACTTCATCTGATGGCCGGTTGATGGTAATCAGTCGCGCGATACCCCATGCAATGAGTGCGTAGACCGCCATCGCTACGAGCGTGTACGTCTCAAATCGTGAGACCCCGTATTGCAACCGGTAGCTGAACAAGCCGAAAAATGGCGCTACAAACGGATAACTGACGGAATAAATGAAGTTCGCAAAGGTGTTCCCTTGATTTGCGCCCAGAATTGCCAGCAGGAAGCGGAGTGCCAGTAGCGCCAGCAAGATACCGGCGATATACCACACGACTCGCACCGCGGTGTATTGGGCATGTGCTGTTTCTGCATTATGCTCGTCGACTACCTCGTCAGACCGAATCGTATCGCCATTACGGCGTAGTTCCCTGATGTGTCGTATATGTTCTGCCATATATACCTCCCCGCTTTACGCGTTACAAGAGAAGCATAGCAGGCTGTTGCCCGCTAGTCAGTGAGATTTACTACTTTTTGTCAAAAAGCAAAATACACGCCCTGATAGCGTGTATTCGCACATGGTGGGGCAGGTTGGAGTTGAACCAACCACCAAGCGGTTATGAGCCGCCTGCTCTAACCGATGAGCTACTGCCCCTCGACGAAGCCTACGCCGCTGCCTCGTTTCGCCGCTTGCGCGTCAAAAGCTTCGGCTGCCGGCTATGCTTCTCCCCTCGATCTTGCAAACGGCCGATCCGCTCTATAGTGGACTCCTTGGTTTGCAAGACTGCACGGGCTCGGCTAACAGAGGCAAGTATACCAGATCAGCAGATAGTTATATACTGGTTGCAGGAATATGCTCCCTCGACAAAAACGAACATTATACAAAAATATTGCGTGGTCATATGTGCAGCGCCTGCGTGACGTGCGATTTGCCGGCCAGGTTCTATTCGTCGTTGTCGTGCTGCTGGTGAGCTGGAGCGGCGTAAAGGCGATTGATGCCAATTACCTGCTACAGCAACAGATCGCAACGCTCGATAAACAGAATGAAGTCCAGCAACTGGAGAATATCAACCTGCAACTTCAGAATGAATATTACACGAGTGATCAGTACCTTGAGCTATCCGCGCGGCAGAATTTTGGCCTTGGTGCGCCGGGCGAGACGGAGCTCGTTGTCCCGAAGTCAGTCGCACTGTCTTATACCGTAACCGAGCCGCAGGAACCGACGCCGAAAGCGCAAGGCGAGCCCTCCGCGTACCAGCGCAACTTCCAGGCCTGGGTCAATTTCTTCCTGCACCGCCCTCAGTAGTATTGTATTATTTGTAATTTTATGCTATTATATACATCTCGAAACTCGGGAGTGTTTCCTGAGGTCGGGACCTATCCAGGAGGTGGATATGACCTTTAACGCATATGCGGTCGAGATCGTGTTGGCGGCTGTCACTGCCTTCCTGGCGCTCTGTGCGCTATGGCGGGTGAAAAAAGTGCGGTCGTTCGTTGGCGCATGGACGCCCTGGCTGCTCATAGCGTTTATCGTTGTGACGGTCATCACGGTCTGGGCTGTACAGCAAGTCCACCTTATCTCCTTTGAGCTGCCACACCGGTAGCACGGCAAAGGTGACTTCATGGACGAAGTCACCTGACCCCGTAGGGGATCGTAGGCAGGGTTTCGCGGGTCATTACATGTCGGTGCTCTTCGCACTACTCCTGACCCGCGTCCTGAACCATTTATTACACAAGGTCATCTCAGTTTGATCAAATTGCTTATGGTTGACATAAATAGACAAAAGTGATATAATTCAATGATTCCATGAGATTCATGGATGTAGCTGGTATGAGGAGGTTCCCCGTGTTGTGGGAATACTACTGGCTGATCGCATTGGTGTCGTTGGTCGTCGCTGCAACCGCGTTCGTCATCGATATGAACCTGACCCGGAAATATCCGGCACGGCGCAACCAAGCGTCACCTCAGTGGCGTAAGGTCATGACGTGGATCGTGTTTGCGGTATTTGTTGCGGCCTCCGGC
>CAZPPY010000064.1:0-6071 GCA_964588575.1 uncultured Candidatus Saccharibacteria bacterium | reverse complement strand
GAAAACTTGGTCATGATGGGCCGCCTGTATCGCTTGACGGCCGCGAGCGCTAAAGCTCGCGCCCGGGAACTGCTAGAAGATTTTGACCTAGTAGAAGCGGCTGACCGGCCGGCCAAGACGTATTCCGGCGGCATGCGCCGGCGCTTGGACCTGGCGGTGAGTTTGATCGCCGTGCCGCCGGTCATTTTCCTGGACGAACCGACGACAGGGCTGGACCCACGCTCGCGTCTCGCGATGTGGGACATTATCCAGAAACTGATGGAAAAAGGCACCACCATCCTGCTGACGACGCAGTATCTGGAAGAAGCCGACCAACTGGCCGACCAGATCGTGGTGATCGACGACGGCCGGGTGATCGCCAAGGGCACCGCCAGCGAGCTGAAGCGCAAAGTTGGTAACGACCGCTTGGAGCTAATGTTTGAAGATAAAAATATGCTCGCCAAAGCCGTAGGTGCGCTCGGCGCCAAAGTTGCCGATTCGGACGAAAATGAGCTGACGGCGACTATACAGATCCAGGACACTAACACCGATATCCGCGAAACACTGGACCTATTAGATCGAAGGCATGTTGCCGTGCAGTCGATGGCGGTCCACAAGCCGACGCTGGACGACGTCTTTCTGTCGCTAACGGGCAAAACCAAGCCAACCGAAGAAATAGCCGAAGGGAAGGGGGAAAAGTAATGGCAGCAGAACTCGTATTCGAAAAACATTCCAGGCCCGTACAGGCGGTCATCGACTCACTGCTGATGATCAAACGCAGCAGCACACACATTGTTCGCAACCGCGACCAGCTGCTCGGCACGTTTTTCCAGCCGATTATGTTTCTGCTACTTTTCTCGGCTGTCTTTGGCGGGGCGATCGGCTTGGCACTACCCAAGGGCGTGAGCTACCTCAATTTCTTGATGGCAGGCATCATCATCCAAGCCGTAGCGTTTGGCTCAACAACCACAGCCATCGCCATCTGCAACGACATGCAGAAGGGCATTGTGGACCGTTTCCGCTCACTGCCTATGTCCAATCTGGCAGTCTTAACCGGCCACACCGTTTCTGATCTGTTCCGCAACACGCTGTCAACGCTGGTCATGATCGTCACTGGCCTATTGATCGGTTTCCGGCCGCACGCCAGTGCACTGAATTGGCTGGCAATCGCCGGACTCGTATTATTGTTTACATTGGCGTTTTCGTGGCTGTCGGCTATCGTTGGTGTGCTCGCCAAAAGCGTCGAAGGCGTGCAATGGCTAACGTTCGTGATCGTTTTCCCGCTGACGTTTGCCAGCACGGCGTTCGTGCCGGGCAGCAGCATGAGCCCAGTACTTCGCGCGTTTGCCGAAAACCAGCCGATCACCCACGTCATCGAGGCCATCCGCGCGCTGATTCTCGGCACGCCAATGGGTAATCACGGATGGCTGGCCATCATCTGGTGTGTCGGCATCCTGGCCGTGGCAATCCCGACGGCGTCACTGCTTTTCAAGCACAAAACATCAAGCTAAGCGCGGGAATCAACTCTAAGATTCACCTGCGTTATCCGATCCGGGTAATGGTGTCGTAATTCGTAGATCCGGATTGTATTTATGGGCGTGCAGTGCATCATAGTCCTTGTATTGCTCATTGCGCCAGACTATCATTTCTTGTCCATCCGCTCTTGGCACCGGCCGCATAACCACGATATAGCCATGGTCATCCATTAAATCTTCAGGAAGCAGCGCAGTTATGCCGCACAGGTAAATATATTTGCGTAGCTCTGGATCATTAACAATCGATTCAGCCTCTTCAGGAAAGATGTTCGTCATTACGAAAACCCCCTCCGGCTGTACCATTTGCAGCCAGTTATAGACCTGTTTCACCATCTTTTCGTCGGTGACGAATACTCCGTCATCTCTTTCTCTTTCCGTTTCTATATCAGCGACATCCGGATGCAGCATGGCAACCGTATCGACTGGCCGGCTGGCATCATAACCAGGAATCTGACGAGGATCCATGGCGTCAGCCGTTACCGTACGCACGCTTCCTGGTCCCTCTGCCGGAAGGCCGCGGTAGTTTTGCTGAATTTCACTGACTCTATCCGGCTTAACATCTATACCGATATGGTCAGCTGGATCGAATACAGCTTGGACTGCCGCCAAACAGGGTGCGGTGCCAATCCCGGGTTCCACTAACGTGCCCCGCCGGAGCGGCGTGTAGCCCATAGTGTCAAAAGCCCGGCGGTAGGCAAGATACAGTCTTTCGGTAGATTGCAGGATATGGTCTTCGGCATGGACTGGCTGTAACTGCTCAATCTTCGCGTGTAGTTCGGCCAAATAGCGTGCCTCAACATCCGGCGGCAGATCTATGAATTCTGGTTGTCCTAATTTTTCGTCTGTCATAATAGCCATGATTTTACTACACAAACGAGCTTATGGTAAGGCTGGATGCAATATAAGCTTAGTGTTAAATTTCTTCGATCAGCTTCAGCTTTTTGGTACCGAGCGCCATAAGGATCAGGCCCGCTGCGACGATAGCCAGCAAGAGATAATCCAGGAGGAGTATGCCACCAAGCGAACGATTGAGGCTCTGTGCCAGCGTGATATTGACGAACTGGACGGCAATCGAACCAGCAATAGCGACTGCGATACCATTCGCAAACTGCCGGACCGCCTTTTGGTAGAGCGTGCCGTGAACCGTACCAGCATACAGGTAGAAGTCGTAGGCACTCAAGAGGCCGACCATCCAGCCATACAGATACGGCACGATGACCGTTATCACTAACAGCCATAGCGTGAGATAGTACGGATGTGACCGGTAGTGATTTTCAATTGCTAGATGCGAAAACATAACTGTCAACAGCAAAAACCATGGAGCATGCCAGCGCAAATCGAGTCTTTCAGTGCCGCCTCGTACCGTCCTTAGCAACTGCCGTGCACCGTTGCAGAGCAACAGGAATGCGACGAGACCTGGGTACAAGTTGACATAGTTACTTATAATTGTTGCAGCCGGTTTAAACGAAACGTAATGGGCGGCAATATTGTTCAGGGTAAGCGAAACTATAGTCGGGACAACGAGACTAAATGCGAGCGTTCCCATGCCGGCGTTTATTTTCCGAAAGGCAGCGCTTTCTTTAGCGCCTTTCAACTTTTGAGAGTATTCCTGCAGTTTGGCGAACGCATAGAAGCTGGCATACCAGATAAGTACATAAGGGACAAGCACTGTCACGATAGCAAGACGATAGGTAGTTGCTGATACGTGCAACTTGAGCAGCGTTTGTGGATCTGGCGGTAACCCTAATGCCAGACCAATCGCCAACAATGCCAGAACCACAAACCAGCTCATTGGCGTCATCCTTATACGCAAAGGAAGGTAGCTACCAGCCATACCTTATAGTATACCGTTTTTACTGAAGCAGCGCTTATGGCAAGGCAACTAATTGGTATTGCCAGCCTGGTTGCCACGTCCAGGGTGCGGTGACGACCGTAGCCAAAGGGCTGCCGGTGATCCAATGCTCGAGCCCATACTGTGTTGCTCGATGGCCGACTATCATGATTGTTTTACCGTCGTATTTTGCCAACAGATCCTGGAGAAAGCCCTTCATTCGTTCGGCGCACTGTTCATAGCTTTCGCCATTGGGAAACGGCACATTGATGCGCTTTGATTTTTCTGCGTCGACGAGTTCTTTTGGTTTCTGTGTCAGATCGCCATAATCACATTCGCGCAAACGGGCATCGATAACGATGGGATATGTATCGCCGAAGGCTATTCCGGCAGTTTTGTATGACCGTTGCAAGTCGGAGCAGAAAATAGCGTCAAGATGAACGGCGGCATAGCGCTCCCCAAGCTCGTGCGCCTGCTGGATACCTGATGAAGCGAGCTCGACATCGTTATGGCCGGACGCAAGCCTCGCTTCGTTATCGGTCGTCGTAGAATGAGCTTCAAAAATAACGGTAACCATCCGCCAATCATATCAGAAGCGCAGTAAAATCCACACGGGCACTGAGCGGGTGCCAGGCGTTCGGTTCCGGTCCGTTCGTTTAGCAGGCGATGTCTTGATCAATCTTGCTTTTTTTACTCTTGTACTGCATCAGCAGGCTTGGACCGCCCGTGAACTGGTGGCCAGTGCAGTACGTCTGCGCTTGAGCAGCCGTTGTCCACGTCGTCGCACCCCAGCTGGCCCAGTTGTTTTGCCAACTGCCCGTGACAGTCTTCCATTGCGCTGTTGTGCTATACACGCCGACAAGCGTCGCTCCGTTTGCAATTAACGCATCATACTCGCCCTGCAGGCTCTTTTGATTCTGTACGACATCACTATTCCAAGTATTCGCTGTCTCCACATCAAGCCACCACTTTGTGCTGCTGACGCCTTGGGTATTCGCATACGCAATTGCGTCCTTTGCCGCATTATAGCCGTAGTTGTATGCCGCACAGTTTACGTCGCCATCGCAACCAACCTGTGCTTGCGTGTAATACGCCGATGTCTTGCTCGTGTTCAGCCCAGTATTGATATATAGACTTATGTCTCCAAATTTATCTGCTTCAGAGGCAAGACAGCTATTGTGGCCGTAAACTATACCGTTCGTCACGCCTACAATTCCGAAGCGGACAGCTGGCACTTTGGCCGTACAATTTGGATAGCTTATATCTACACCGGTTGTGCCACTTGCGTAAAAACTCGACGCACTTGCTGTCTGCAACGGTAATATAGCAACCGTTGCGAATAAGAGCAGAGCCATAAGAAACTTTTTCATCATCCCTCTACCAAACGTTTTATGTTAGTACCTTTAGCTTACCATGCTTATGCGCAAGTTTCGGGCAACAACCTTAGAACCACTCTGGTTTCAGTTTTTTAATCGCAATACGCCACAGTACATTGACGATGATCATGCTAAGCACGTATAAAACCTGAAATGACACATGCGATGCTCGGTCGTGCGTTTTCGCCAACAAAATCGCAAATAGGCCGAGCGCCAGCGCAACGTACAATACTTGCAGCCCCCATATGAATGCCGGCAAGGTGAGTATTTTATATCTCAAAATATGTTCCATGGCTTCATTCTACCACCATCCATACCGCTTATGTATATGCGGGTCGTGAACTAAGGGAGTCACATCACCAGTGTCTTATGCACCGAGCTGTTGCCATGCATGGAACGCAGGGCCGCGATAGTCTGGAGTCCTATTTCGCTTGCCGGCTTTTGCATGATCCATATCAGCTGGAGTAAAGGAAGCAGTGATGCCTCGTTTATGCGCTTCCTGCAAGGCTACGACCGTGTTGTTCCCCCCGCCAAATGCGTGAATCTCATCGCTAATAGCCAGGAAAACTTCCGTCGTATCAACCGGCTTGTCAGTGCCTGAGACGTAGCCGCCCCATCGGGCGTCATTGACGACGAATATCTTATCCACGTCTGGCGAGAAGTGGCCGCTATAGGAGGTGGCAAGCGTAGATACCACGCCGAGTGTCATGAAACCGAGTTGCTTCGCAACCCTGTATGCCGAGCCAATGCCGGCTTCCGTCGCTCCGATGGTAATAGCGGTCGTCGCCGGGTCAAACGTGCGAAGCTTTGCCTCTACCTGTTCAAGCATCTTAGCCGGATCTTCATAACCTAAATCAGAATAGCCAAAGAGCGTTACAACGCGCTTGCCGAGTTGCTCGATCTGACGGATGATTTTTTCGGCGGGCAAAGGCTCAGTAGCATGGGGCTGCGCTTCGGCCTCGGTTGATTTAACGCCTTGATAGACAAACTTCTCCGGCGATCCCTGCCTGGAACGTATGAGGTCCAATAATTGTTCATCACTCGGTACGTCCTCGTAGCCAAGTGCAGCAAATAGCTCATGTACCGCTTTCAATAGATACTCAGGCGTTCTATACTCCGTCGGCGCAATAGATTCCAGCGGCCGCGCCGGGTTATCGTAGAACCCGAAATTCAGCTTGTTGTAGATATTTGCAAGCAGGCTCAGTGCACGGTCATGGCAATAGCGGATAGTGATCGTTTCATTACCGGCACGGTCCAAGGTGGAGATACCGCTCTGGAGGTTGCCCGTAGGCGTTCGCAATTTTTCGGTTTCTTCCGTGGTTTCCGGCCGGTCGTCGCCGGTCATCATGA
>CAZPPY010000063.1:0-6074 GCA_964588575.1 uncultured Candidatus Saccharibacteria bacterium | reverse complement strand
TATGGCGTGACGACCGGCTTTGGTGACTTTTCGAAGGTATTCATTAGCGCCGAAGACGCGGCACAATTGCAGGTCAATTTGATCCGCAGCCACAATGCCGGTGTCGGTGAGCCGGTGCCGGAAGATGTCGCGCGGGCGACAATGTTGGCTCGTGCTAACTATTTAGCCAGTGGTATGTCGGGTTGCCGGCCCGTCATTTTGGAGCGGCTTGTCGCGGCGATCAACGCCAATATATATCCGTTCATTCCGCGCAAAGGATCGGTGGGCGCGAGCGGCGACCTTGCCCCTTTGGCGGCCATGGCGGCGTGTCTGATGGGTGAAGGCTTTGCAATAGTAAACGGCGAAAAGCGGCCGTCGTTAGGCGTACTCAAAGAAAATAATCTGACGCCGATTAAGCTGTCATTCAAAGAAGGTCTGGCGCTGATAAATGGCGACACGTTGATGGTCGGCTACGCAACGCTGCTTACCTATGATGCGCTGCAGCTTTGCAAAGTGTCTGATATTGCACTGAGCATGACGGTCGAAAGTATCGTTGGTGTCATAGAAGCGTTTGATGAGCGCCTGCAAACTGCACGTGGATTCCAGGGGCAAGTAGATAGTGCCCGTAACGTCCGGGTCATTACGAAAGGTAGCGAGATTCTGAGCGGTGAGCCGCTGCGAGTACAAGACAGCTACGTCATCCGCTGTAGCCCAGTGATTTTAGGGTCATCGCGTGAAGCGATTACTTTCATACGACGCCAGGTCGAAACCGAGCTGAACGGTGCATGCGACAACCCGCTTGTCTTTTTGGACGACGAAGTGGTGCTCGCTGGTGGCAATTTCCACGGCCAACCTTTGGCACTACCGCTGGATTTTCTGAAAGTGGCCGTAAGCGAACTGGCTGACTCATCCGAGCGCCGCATGGAGCGGATGATCAACAAGGCCTATTCCAATATGCCGCCATTTCTCGTGGAAAATGGCGGGTTGAATTCCGGCTTCATGGTGCCGCAATACACTGCTGCTGGGCTCATCAACCTCAACAAAGGGCTGAGCTGGCCGAACAGCGTCGATTCGATTCCAGTTTGCGCTGGTCAGGAAGACCACGTCTCGATGGGTACGAATTCTGCGCTTACGGCATACGAAGTCGTGCAAAACGTTCAATACGTGCTGGCAATTGAGTTGTTGGTTGCCGCCCAGGCTCTGGAATTTGCCAAAGCTAAGCCAAGTGTGGCTGTTCAAAAGCTTAAAGCTTTCATTCGTACCGACGTTCCGAAAGTCGATGACGACACGATGTTGAGCCCCTACATTGAAATATTGAAGCTGCGCGTCGCCGACGAATCAGTAGTGCAGCTCATAGAGGCAGAGATAGGAACGCTCGCATGAAAACACTGACCGTATGCGTTAATTGCGGCGCAAAGTTCGAAGATCAATGGTGGCTTTGCCCTGATTGCGGCGGCAGCCTGGAAGCGAAAGATAGACGGCTAGATAAAGCAGTAACGCGTCGTAGGCTAAGCCTGGGTGAAGGCACTACGCCCCTCATTCGGCTAAACCGTTTGTCGAAAGCTGTAGGCTGCGACTTGTGGGCTAAGTGTGAGTTCATGAACCCTACCGGTTCGTTTAAGGACCGGGGGTCAATTGTCGAAACTGACATGGCGCTAAAACTTAAAAAAGAAGGTGTGGTGTGTGCCTCGACCGGTAACATGGCAGCCAGCTTGTCAGCTTATGCTGCAAGGGCTGGCTTGCCGTGCAAAGTAGTTGTTCCCGATGCCACGCCTGAGGGCAAACTCAAGCAGGCGCTTGCTTACGGTGCGGAATTAGTACGCGTCACTGGCAACTACGACGAATGTGTTGCCATCGCCGAGCGGATTTCCAGGGAAGAAAATTACTTTCTCTGTGGCGATTACGCGCTTAGGCGCGCGGGTCAAAAAGGTATTGGCCGCGAACTTGCAGGCAAAGATTTCGATGCTTTCATTGTGCCGGTTGGCAACGGCACGGCCGGGATCGCAATAGCACAAGGTTTACAAGAGGCGGAAGCCGAGCCATTGCCGCGGTTCA
Organism: uncultured Candidatus Saccharibacteria bacterium; assembly: GCA_964588575.1. GTDB lineage: Bacteria > Patescibacteriota > Saccharimonadia > Saccharimonadales > UBA4665 > JANWHZ01. Next base: position 4,040 of record CAZPPY010000063.1, on the reverse strand, counting down.
TTGGCGTCCAGGCAGAAACGGTTAATCCCGTTGAAAAGGCCTGGCGCACAAAGCGGCAGATTGAAGCCCAACCTGCAGAGACGACGGTAGCAAGTGCTATGAATGTTCGAAACCCACTCGACGGGCAAATGACATTACAGTGGGTCGCCAAGTCCGGCGGCTTGCTCACAACAATTACAGACGAAGCAATAGAAAACGCGCGGGGGCTGCTGGCTCAGCAGGAAGGCCTGTACGTCGAACGTACTGCTGCTGCGGGGCTGGCAATGCTCTTGCGCGACCGCGAACAATACAACGGCCGAAAGCTGGTCATTATTCTGACCGGCAGCGGCCTCAAGGAACTATAACTTTAGAAGGAGATACATATGAGTGAAAGAATTAAGCCCAGCCTGCTAGGCAATTTAGAGGCGGTCATACGTACTGCCGGCGATGAAGAAATGGCACAGTTGCCCGATCCTCGAGTTGTTGCATTTCTGCGCGATTCAAGAGTTGAATACATGAGAAACTGGGATAAAATGACCGAAGTTGGTGGCAGCTATATGGGGCCACGCTTAGAAACGCCCTATACGAGCCGCAACGAACAAGTCCGAGCGGAGTTTAGCGCCTGGGTTCGTTCGCAACAGGAGCTCATTTACACGGCGCTGGGTATAGATCCTGAGCAGCCCGACGCCTGGGAGGTTGAAGTCTCATCGTCGATGCGAGAGTATTGCCCGAAAGCGCAGGAGGCGTTGCTGCAATATTTCGAAGGCCTCGCCCCAGGCAGCAGTGAAGTGTAGCATCACGGGCAATAGTTAACAGTGTTGTGAGCAAGCCACTGCGCTTGGCAAAAGCTAAATAATGGTTCGCCGGTTCGACTAATAGACAGATAACGATATAATGGAGACAACTATGGCACTTTCAACACAACCCTACAAAGGCGCGCGGGATTTTTATCCTGAGGAAAAGCGCGTCCAAAATTACCTGTTCCGAAAAATGAGCGACATGGCCGAGCGTTTCGGCTACGAAGAATATAACGCGCCGATCCTTGAGCCAACCGACCTCTATTTGAGCAAAGGGAACCAGGAGATCATCGACGAGCAGACGTACACCTTTCAGGACCGCGGCGGCCGCAGCGTGACGGTCCGGACGGAGATGACGCCGACCGTCAGTCGCTTAGTGGCCGGCCGCCGCCAGCAACTGGTTTACCCAATCCGTTGGTACAGTATTGCGAACTTCTGGCGCTACGAGCGTACACAGAAGGGCCGTTTGCGCGAATTCTGGCAGCTAAACGCTGATATTTTCGGCGTGGAAGGTACAGAGGCAGAGCAGGAGCTGATCAGTTTGGCGGCCGCTACGTTTCGAAGTTTCGGCGCCAAGCCAAATATGTTTGTCATTCGCCTCAATAACCGCAAATTCATCAATTATGTTATGCGGGACTACCTGGGGTTTGATGAAGTCCAGTCAGCCAGCATGATCCGTCTCATAGACCGGATTCGCAAAATGGACCGAGCTGATTTTATTGCGCAGGCTGATGCGATTTGTTCGCCATCACAGCGTGAGACTGGAACAGTAGAGAAAATGCTTGCCGTGTTTGAGGCTAAGCGATTTGCGACGCTTCCGGCCGAGCTTCAAAAGCAACCTGACCTGTTGGAGTTGCAATTACTCATGGAGCGCTTGCAGGAGAGCGGCATCACCAACATCGAGTTTGATAGTACGATGGTCCGCGGTTTCGACTACTATACGGCAACAATTTTCGAAGGCTTTGACACTGATCCGGAAAACAACCGCTCACTGTTCGGCGGCGGCCGATATAACGGGTTAGTCGGTTCGTTTGGCGTTGAGCCGGTGCCGACCGCTGGCTTTGCGATCGGAGATGTAACCTTGGAAAACTTCTTGATTGCACACAACCTGCTTCCAAAACCTTCGACTGAAACCGACATCTACGTTGTATTTGCGGGTACAGCCGCGCAGCAAGCGCAGCCGGTGATTACTGAACTGCGCGACAATGGGCTCAACATAGCCGTAGACTTTTCCGGACGGAAGCTGGACAAGCAGATCACCACGGCCGTCAAGAAAGGCGTTCGCTACGCGTTGGTCGTTGGCGACCAGGAATTAGCTGAAAAACGATATACGCTTCGTGATCTTAGCAAAGGCACCGAAGAAAAGCACGGTGTAGCCCGTATCGTCAGTATTGTGCAGGACTTTCGGAAGCCGCCAAAACTACTCGAAGACGAAGCATAGTGCTTGAGGTAGCGTAATCTGTTCGTATCTGTTACACTGAGTCACTATGCAGATAAAACGTGAGAAACTCAGTCCAACAAGTGTCAAGATGATCGTGACGGCCGACCAGGCAGTGATCGACGAAACCAAAAACGAAGTACTGAAGCGCCTGGCAAAAAATATGAAGCTGCCTGGCTTTCGGCCGGGCAAGGCACCACTGTCGATAGTCGAGCGCAGCGCTGACGCCAGCGTGCTCCAGACAGAGTTCCTGGATAGCGCGCTGAACCGCCTCTATGGCGACATGCTGGATGCCGAGAAACTACGGCCGGTCGGCCAGCCGAAGGTGGCGATCCAGAAGTTTGTGCCCTTCGATGTGCTGGAAGTTTCTTACGAATTAGAAGTAGTCGGCGATATCAAGCTGCCGGATTACAAGAAGATGAAAGTAGCAAAACAGCCGGTGACGATCAGCGATAAAGATATCAATGACGTGGTAGAAAGCCTCCGGGATCGAATGGCAGAGCGGAAGGAAGCGACGCGTGCTGCTGCAGCCGGCGACGAAGTAGTGATAGATTTTGTCGGCACCGATGCGAAAACGAACGAGCCGATCAAGGGCGCCGATGGCACCGGTTATCCGCTCATCTTGGGCAGCGATACGTTCATTCCGGGCTTCGAAGCCAATATCGTCGGCATGAAGGCCGGCGAGCAAAAATCGTTTACCCTGACATTCCCGAAAGAATACGGCGTGAAAGCGCTCCAGAGCCGCAAAGTTACCTTTGCAGTTACGGTCCAAAAAGTTAGCGAATTGGTGAAACCGAAGGTTGATGATGCGTTTGCCGCAAAGGTTGGTCCGTTCAAGACGGCCAAGCAGTTGAAAGACGATATTCGCAAGCAACTGACGAGCGAAAAGCAGGCGGAAGCCGACCGCACCTACGAGAATCAGCTGCTAGAAATGATTGCCGATAAAACAATTGCGGCAATTCCTGTGGCAATGATTGATGGAGAAGTCGAACGGGCTGAGCAGCAGATTCGTCAGAATCTGGCGTACCGCGGCCAAACCTGGCAGGAATATCTGGATGAGCTTGGACAGACCGAAGACGACCACCGTGTTACATTACGCGAGCCCGCCGAGCGACGGGTGAAAGCCGGCTTAGCGCTCGGTGAAGTCGCTGACAAAGAAGGCATCACCGTAACACCGGAGGAATTCCAGATTCGCATGCAGCTGCTCAAAGGCCAGTACACTGACAAGCAGATGCAGGCCGAGCTGGAAAAGCCGGAAAGCGCCCGCCAGGTCCTCTCAAACATGTTGACCGAAAAAACGATTGCCAAATTAATGAGTTACGCAGAGAAGAAAGAGGTCAAATAGCATGTCTGGTCCGAACCAACCCGGTAATCCAAATGTAGGAGGTAATCCCCAAAATCCCCGGCAGCCATTCTTATGGGATAAGGGATCGCCAATCGTGAGGTTACTTGCCAAAGAGCTGACTGAGCAGGAGTTGGACGAGTGTGCCAGGTTCGAGACGTCACGCCAGCTTCAGGGGCGGCTTACGCCGCAAGAATGCAGCGACCTGATGGCGCAGCTTGGACGGCAGCCGGCCACGCAGGCAGTTATTCCATTTGCGGAATTCGTTGCCCGATCTGATCAATCAAACCCTAATTTCATAAATCTGACGAACCAGCTCTTGAGTCCTATCAACTCTTTCGCGATCATATATTACTCCTACGGTGCCATGCAACGGCTGGAGTTTGCGGACCCTGACCTATGGAGGCAGCTGATGGACGAACGCGATCACTACGACCAAAGCGGCCAGTCCAGCTCGACTTGGCTTCACACTGCGTACGCTGTA
>CAZPPY010000062.1:0-6138 GCA_964588575.1 uncultured Candidatus Saccharibacteria bacterium | reverse complement strand
TTGCAGCATATCGCGGTGTTCCGCGGCATACCCCTGGAAGTGTGCCTGTGCCGGCTGCAGCCATTTATGCCAGTATTCGCGCGTATAATCCATGCGGCCGTGTGCGCCCCGTTGTTTCAGTTGCTTATGCACGACGCGTGCGTCGCTTTCGCTATCAGCGGCAATCACCCAGTAGTCGATATCGATCGAAGCATGGCCGTCTAATTCCTTACGGAAGCGCAACACACTATCCACGCCGCCGTGTTCGACAGCATTGCCGGACAGTTCGCCGTCAACCGCGTCCATGAACGTGCCCGCTTTGCCCTCGATGGCATAGTTACCAACCGAAAATTGGTCAAAATCGTCCGCTCCACCGGCCACGCCTGATACGAGCAGACAGCAACGCCCTTTATAATCCAAGATATAGTGCTCGTCGGGTACATACATGGCAGTGTCGGCGCGGCCGGCGCGGGAAATCTGAAACACTTGATGCATGAAGAGCCGCACATCGCGTTTGTGGTCGGCATCATTTTTCAGCTGTATACAGCGGACTAGCGCGTTGTATTCGGCGTCTACAAAATCCTGCAATTCCAGCGTAATCTGCAGCGCATCGGAATGCATGCGAATATGGCTGATGAGCGCGTCGCTATCAAAGCTGACTTGCTTATCCCAGCCAGCATCGTTCGTCCAGCTGAATGTACCATCAACCCAAACGCCGATCTTGTGTTGCGAGCTGCGGGCATTCGTCAGGTTATCAAGCCCTACGTACGGGTAATAGAAATCGTGCACCAAACCACTTTCATCGAGCCCGACGAACAATTGCCCATTGGATAACACTACCGGCCGGCCCATGCTAAACCTCGATCCCTTTTTCGGTCAGACGGAAACGCAAGTCGTGGTAGGCATTCATGAAGTTGATGTACGCCTCGTAGGGGGAATCATACGGGCTAAAATAGGCGTGGATGTCACCATCATTCCACCATTTGGTACACATGTAGTAAAAGTGGTCAGAAGTCTGCAATCGGCGCCAATCTTCGATAAGGCCTACATCGTTCGCGCCAAGGATTTTACCCTGCAGCTCGTACAAAGCGGCGATGGCCTGCTGCTGCATTGTGTTTCCAAGCCAGGCGCTTAGGTCGCGCTCAGTATCGGCCCAGGTGATGGTGTGTGGAACGTCGACTTGATCAGAGGGCTCAAAAGCGTCGCACGCCTCAGATACGGTCATAAATGTGTTCCCCTCGGTCTTGAGCCATTGTTTCGGCAGGTGCTCCAGGAAGTCAAAAATTCCGGTTGCATCCCACTGGTGTTCGCCGAATGTTTCATAATCCATGAAAAGATCAAAATTTGTTGCATTGTGATCTTCACTCAGCCAGTGTGCAAACTTGTCAGCCGTCAGCGGCCGCTCCGCCCAATCATGATTACCGAAGCGGAATGCAATATCATCGCTCAGTTTGTAATTTTTCATAAGCAAGCGGATGTTGTCCGTATAGGCCGGCCGATAGACATAGTTCGGACTGCGCCAGCTAAGGATCGGATCCCATCCTTCCGCCAGAATACCTTTATAACCGGCTTTGTCGGCCCAATAGGCAACGTCATTATTGTATGAAAGCTCGGTATTGCGAAAGACTTTCGGCGTAGCACTAAACAGCTTTTCGACTTTTTCACGGTGCATCCTGACTTGCGCCTCAAATTCATCTCGGGAGTAGAAGAACGCCAGGCTATGGTGATATGTTTCGCCGACAATCTCGACGCGGCCGGTACCAATGAGGTCTTTAAACGACTGCAATGCTTCGGGCGACCAGCGTTCCAATTGCTCCAGTACGGTGCCGGTAATTGACAAGCTCAGCTTGAACTGAGGATTCTCGGCCAGCATCTGCTGCAGGCGACGGTTTGTCGGCAGATATGACTTCTCGGCGACTTTTTTAAGAATCCGCTCGTTGTTCGTCTGGTCTTCGTACGGGGCAGTGAAGTAGCTGTGGTTATTTCCCGCATCCAGCGCCGTGTAATGCCGAATACGGTACGGCTGGTGGACATGAAGATAGAGCACTATCGCTTTCATGCCGGTACTCCCGCTGCATACTGCTGGTATAGACTGTAGACCTTCTCGGCGGGGCCGCGCCAGGACAGGCGGTCAAACTCTTTGCGGGAATTCGCAAGCAGTTCACTACCAAGCGGGTCATTCTGGACAACAGCGATAATCTGGTTCGCCATTTCATCGATATCCCAGAAATCAACTTTCAGGGCGTTATACAACACTTCGCTGACCCCGGATTGTTTGCTAATGAGTGCCGGCGTGCCGTAGCCAATTGCTTCCAGCGGCGTCAAGCCAAACGGTTCCGATACAGACGGCAAGACGAAGAGATCGGCAATTGCCAGCGCATCGCGCCATGGTTTGCCGCGCTGAAAACCGGCGAAAATGACATTCTTTGCAATTCCCAGGTCGGCGGCTTGCTGCAATAGTTCGTAATACTGTTCACCGCTGCCAACAATCATAAACATGGTCTTCGGCACGTGCTGGACCACAATCTGTGCAGCACGCAGCAGGTTCGGCAGTCCTTTTTGAACGGTCAGCCGGCCAACATTTGTCACGATGCGCCAGCCCTGGGCACGCAGTGCGGCCAGATATTGGTAGGTGTTCACGAGGTTATATTCCAACGGGATGAGGTCGTCCTGTTCAATGCTGTTATGGACGACGTCGATCTTGTCCAGCGGAATACCATAATCCCTGGCAATCGCCTGCCGGGTAAAGTCGCTCACTGCCAGAATCCGGTCGGCAGCGTGAAAAGCAATATCTTCGATGTCGTGCACCAATGGGTTGCCGTACTTGCCGCCGGCGCGATCCGATTCAATCGAGTGGACGTGCAAGATAACCGGGCAGCCGAGGATTTCCTTTGCCCGAAGAGCCGCACGGAACGTTAGCCAGTCATGAGCATGGATGATATCGTACTTGCGTTGCTCGACTAGCTGGCCAACCGCTACCTCATACATTGTTTGCTGGTCGTAGATGTTGCACCATTTCTCAGAGCCGTCATTGTATATGTATTTGTAACTGTCGTAGGCAATGCCGCTTTTTAGAATTGTTCGGACATTTTGCGGAGTGGCGGCCGTCACATCCATGAAGTCAATGCCGTGATCCGCCTGATAGGGCAAGATGAATTCAATGTCGACATCGCGCCTGGAGAGTGCTTTGCAAAGGTGGTAACATGCCACCCCCAAGCCTCCGCTGTTATGGGGCGGTAACTCCCATCCAAGCATCAATACCTTCATGTATCTGTATTACTTTCTACCTAGTTGTTTATCTTCAATATACTCGAGACCAGCCGTAAGCACAACCGTCTTCCATGATTGTACTATGAACCGTACGGCAGCTAAATTGGTTTTTCTTTCAGGCCTACAATATAGCCGATACCCGATGATACCACGTGTATAGTTGGCCAGGCGATAAACGCCCATAGATATACATAGAGGTTCATCGTCACAACCGGTAGGCTGGCCAGCGCCGCGCCAATAATGTAATCGATCTGGTCAAACGGAAACCAACTGTCGCCCGGCGCTGTACCGCGCTGACGCTTGAAGAAGCTTTCCACTGCATCGCCAGCCAGCGCGCCAAATCCAAGCAGCGGCCCAAGCAGTAGCACCGGCAACTCGTGATAGCCATGTATTGGGTCGACAAAGACATGCGTCCAGCCGACATGACGGACGATCAGTTGCTGCAGCCAGAGCACCGCCGTTGCTGCAATCATGCCGGCGATCAAGCCGCGCCATGTTTTATGCGCACCGAGTAAACGCTTCCCACGAATATGCAAGCCCCGGTCTATCGGTGCATCAAAGCGGCGCACAAACGGCAACTTTGCTACAAAAATAGGCGCCGCGTTACCAAAACCGGCGGGCAGGAAGAACCAGAGCGCACAAAGTATGTTTTCCAGCATAGTATGGGTTGGTCTTATCCGTTTTTGACATTGTACCATTCGCTGCCACGTGCCATCATTAAGAAAAAGAAGAGTCTGAAGGAAGAAGCATGAATCTCCATCACGTCGGCCATAAACCTGACTGGCAGCACGAACCGTCCATAAGCCGGAACCGCTGGCAGCGGCTGGCTGCCAGTACACATGGTATCATCACCCCCGGTAATGCCCTGAGCACGGTCGGTCTGGTTCTCACCGCGCTGGGGCTCTTCGTTATGTGGCAACAGATGGTGCTCCCCGGTATCGCGATCTTGCTGGTTGGCCGCCTGATGGATGCACTCGACGGCTACGCCGCAGATTTGACACGCACCAAAAGTCCCTTAGGCCAGCTGGTGGACGCCGGTTTTGACAAGCTAGCCGCCTTCGCAACGCTCGCCGTCATCGCTCTGATCGGTATCCTGCCCGGATGGCTGGCAGCGCTCATCGCCTTGCAGAATACGGCGAATGTCGCATTAACGCTCATCGGCCGGCAGCGGTCAATCGTCATCCAGCCAAGCAGATCAGGCAAGCTGGCTACTGGCGGCTATTGGATCGGGATCGGCTTGTTTACCGCTGTTTATTTGTCAGGACAGGAGCAAGCCGTGCTCTTCGGAGGCCTCATTGGTGAGCTGGCTTATGCGGTCATTGTCGCATCGCTTATTCTCGGCATGCAGGCAACAATTGGCTACGCCCGCCGGGCGCTTCATTTTGAAACAGGGAAGTTCGACGCCCTTGACCTCTTCGACCACTATATTGTCATCCAGAACCCCGCCAGCACGGACGCCCGCAAAACATCAGAGCGCGTGCGCGAACTCCAGCGTCTCAGGGCGGATAGCGGCCTCACCATTTTGAATACACTGCCGGGCGGCAGGGCAGCCAACGACCACTTACTGGAGCAGTGCAGAGACCAGCTCGGCAGCAGGACGCTGCTGTGTATTGCTGCTGGTGACGGCACCGTGAACCTAATGCTGAATTCATTGCTGCATAATCCAAAGTTGTCAGCCAAAGCGAGAGCGACACCGATCGTGCCGCTCTGGTGCGGCAACGCGAATGACCTGGCATATATGCTCAATGGGCGTCCATCGAGACATCCGGTAAAGAAAATTCTGCGGCGCGGTCATATTGTCAGCATCCGGCCGCTCAGTTGCAAACTGAAACTTGCGGACGGAACCATCAAAACCTTCACCGCCGCGTGCTATGCCAGCTTTGGTGCTTCAGCTTTTGCGACCCAAGAGATGGAGCAGAGTTTACGCAGTAAGTCGCCAATCCGGCGTTTCGGCCTCAGTCGTCTGGGACAGGAATTCATCGCTACTATGTGGGCGCTTATGCGCGCACCTACATTCAAGGTCAGCGAGCACGACGGCCAAACGCACGTCATTTTCGAGCGGACACACTTAAACGGTTCCCGCTTTGCGAAAGTCATTGGACTACCGCTGCGTCTGACCGATAGTAAATTCCACCGCGCCACCATTGTGCACCGGCATTTGCCACTGGTGCTACTTCATATCATCGGCCTCGTCAGTGACCGCAATTTATCCAAGAAGACGATTACCCGTGATGCTTTTACCGTCCATGACCCGGTATGGGCCCAATTCGACGGCGAAGCGGTACGAATACCGGCAGGCACCCACATTGAAATAACCGTATCTAAGCAGTCGTTCTCCGCGCTCACTGTCCGCACGTCCCGGCCATAAAAAACAAAAAAACTCCCGCTGTGCGCGGAAGCTATAACGCATAAAATAAAAGATATTGTAGAAACGTACGGCGTGTAATCCTAAGCCATAGGGCACTAGGAAACCTATGGGGAGAGCTCGGCAAGCCGGGCTCTCCTTGCTTATGTTTTACACGCTATCGTGCCCGCGCAAGACTTTGCCAATGGCCACAATGAAAGCGCTGACGGCAATCATGCCAAGTCCTGTACCCATCAAACTACCGCCAGCAAGTGCTAGGACGATATTTGGTGCGAACACCTTGAGGTCCAGTGCGCTCAGAATTGCCCCCACGAGGAGCAACAAGAGGCCATAGCGAAAACGAAGATCACGAAGCATACCAACCTCCATAGGCTGTTCCTCGGCATTGTTGCCTCGGCAGCAGGAGCTTTGTATAAAGCTACTTATGCCGGGACAACAACGTTTCTACAATATCAAAGAACGTCTGTTTCGGCCTGTCAGGCCTCATCAGTGCGGCTCAGTAAGCCGCAGACAGAACGACAAAG
>CAZPPY010000061.1:0-6260 GCA_964588575.1 uncultured Candidatus Saccharibacteria bacterium | reverse complement strand
TTCGGCTCGGCGCGCATGCCGCCCGACGATCCGCAGTACGCCCACGCGCGGGCGCGCAGCATCCTGAAGAAATCGGGGGCTGCAAGTCAACAAATTATCGATTTAGAGCCGGGTGAGCGCAGCCTGGTGCGCAAGATTTCGGCCTATAGCGAAGTGGTAGAGAAAGCGACGGCTGAGCTCCTGCCGCATTATATCTGCACGTATTTGTATGAACTGGCCCAGACGTTCAATAGTTTTTATGAACATAATCGGGTGATCGGCAGCGACCGGGAAGGACAGCGGTTGCAGCTAGTCAAGCGCTATGCCGACACGCTCCAAAACGGGCTGGAGCTGCTCGGCATCTCGGCTCCTGATACAATGTAGCTTGGAGTCTATATGGCAAAAGTTGAGCAAACAGATAAAGCGTCCACGCCGTCGGACAAAAAAAGCGATGCCGAGTTGCGGCGTGAAGTCAAAGCGCGGCTGAACAACATGGATCCCAGAACGAAAGCCGCATTAATCGGTGACGTCCTGGGCGCTCCAGTAGCCGGACCATTATCCGGCTTTATATCATTTATTCGGGAACGCGCTGTTGTCGGATTGGCGATCGGCTTCGTCGTTGGTACGCAGGTTCAAGGTGTCGTCAAACAATTTACGACAAGCTTCATTGATCCACTATTCGCACTGATTACGCCGGGTAAACTGAGCGATAAGGCGTGGACGGTTTGGTCGCACGGCCGGAGGGTGGATTTTGACTGGGGGTCGTTTGTGTACGGCCTGATCGTCTTCTTGTTCACGCTGTTCATCATTTATGCCATTATCAAATTGCTGCGGCTTGATAAACTCGACAAGAAGAATTAATTACTCTGATTGATATCTGCTCCCCCAAGCAGCCATTTGTTCAAGAATAGGGACGAGGTCGAGTCCTTTGCGGGTAAGGGTGTATTCAATGCGCGGTGGGACCTCGGCAAACGTCTTGCGGGTAATGACCCCGTGTGTTTCGAGTTCGTCCAGTCGCTTTGATAATGTTCGCGGATTGATCTTGCCGACGGTTTTTTCCAGACTACAGAATCGACAGCCGCCAGCTGCCAAATCACGCAGGATGAGCGCCGTCCATTTATTGCCGATGATCTCCATTGCCGCTTCAATGCAGCCTTCGCGCGGTTCGAGGTCGGTGTGCTTTCTGATAAGTGGTGATAATTTCATACTTTACAAAGTATAGTATTGGCATTACGCTTATTAATATACAAAGTATACCATAGAGGAGAAACACCATGAAACTAGCAGTGGTCATAGGGTCGACGCGTGAAAATCGAACGACTGAGCGATTAGCAGAGTGGGTTGCGAAACGTGCGGGCGAGCGGCCAGATGCCGACGTTTCGCTCGTTGACCTCCGCGATTATCCGATGCCCTTCTTTAACGAGCCGAAGAGCCCGCGCTATAACCCGGAAAGGCAGATCGATCCAGCGGCGCAAAAATGGCTGGCCAAGATTGACGATGCTGAGGCGTATATTTTTGTGACCCCGGAATATAACCACTCGATTCCGGGCGTGCTAAAAAACGCCATCGACTACATTACTTGGGAAATGCTCAAAAAGCCGGCGACCGTCGCATCGCACGGCAGCGTCGGCGGGGCACGGGCCACGATGCACCTCAAAGAGATATTGAGCGAGTCACGGGCAGCGATCACTCGGACACAGCTGGCGGTTCTTGGGCTGCAGCACAAGATTGACAATGCGGGCAACCTGAGCCAAGAAGAGCAGGCTGATCCAAACGGGTTGCAGACCCAGCTTGATGCGCTACTGGATGAGCTGACCTGGTACAGCGACGCGCTGGCAGCTGCCCGCAAAAAGTCAGTGTAAATTCCTCTGTTCGCCAGAGTCGTGCACGGTATCGTATAATTGGGGCAATGACAGACAGAAAACACGTACGGCCGACAAAACTGCTATGGGTTGACCTGGAAATGACTGGCCTTGACCCGGAGCAGCATCGTATCCTGGAAATTGCTGCTTTCGTGACCGATTTTTCATTTCAGAAGTTACCAGGGAGTGAATTTCAGGCAATCGTTTTTCAACCGGATGATGTACTAGACGCGGCGAGTGAAGTGGCGAAACAGATGGACGTACACAACGGGCTGCACGATACCGTCCGCCAACATGGAAGACCGGAAGCAGATGTGGAGAAGGAATTTGCAGCATTGATTCGCACACATTTTGGCGATGAGCCGGCGGTGCTGGCCGGCAACTCCATTCATCAGGACCGGCGATTTATTCGCAGGTGGTGGCCTGAGGTCGACGCACTGCTGCATTACCGTATGCTTGATGTCAGCTCCTGGAAGGTGGTCATGAACGGCAAATACGGGCTGGAATTTGAGAAGAAGGAAACGCACCGCGCACTCGACGATATCGACGAAAGCATCGAAGAGCTGCAGTATTATCTCGATTGGCTGCATGCGCCCGAGCAAGCCGCCGAGTAGCTTGCTACAATGAGTTATATGGACCACAAGACCGTCGAAGACTACGTCCTGAGCATGCCGAATGCCCGGCTGGATTATCCATTTGGGCAGGGCACAGCGGTTTATAAAGCTGACGACAAAATGTTCGCATTGATTGAAGAAAAAAGCCATCCGGTGCGGATCAGCCTCAAGTGTGATCCACAGTTGAGCCAACTCCTTCGCGAGCACTATGAAAGTGTCATGCCGGGATATCACTTGAACAAGAAACATTGGAATACGATTGTTCTGAGCGGACAATTGCCCTGGAGCGAAATACAAGATTTAATCCGTCACTCATATCTGCTGGTAACGAATAAAGCACAGCTTTAGAAACGGGGGCTACTGGCTTTCCTGGCTCTGCTTCAGCAGGAGCTGCGCGTCGGCGTAGGCGGCGCCCAAAAGTTGCTTTTCTGTGGCATCGTGCGTGCCGTCATAGGTTTGTTTGAGTGCTTGGGTATAGGTGTTCAGCTGAGATTTGACAATCGAGCTGTATGCCTGATCGTAGGTACCGCTGGCGAGCGCGCTTTGCAATGTGGTGTCCGTCTGAGGATTTTTCCTGGCCTGCAGCGTCGCAGTGCTTAAGGCAGTGCCGTGTCTGGCCAGATAGGTCATGAATAACTGTTCGGCGCTCAGGGTGCTCAACCGCGTACTTGCTGCAAAGCTACGGGTTGTGTCGGAAGCCGCGCTTTTCATTGGCTGCGTGGAAATCCGGCTCAGCTCTGCTTGTCTCTGAGTGAGCGCAGTCAGCTGTGACACATCTCCACCACTGGTATTAGATAAGAGAGCCAAGAACAGCCAGGCTACGAGAATTAAGATAAAAGCACCGGTGCTGGCAACAATGATGCGGGTCCTGGTGCTTGAGCTGCCGCCGAGTATGCCGCCTGGCGGGTTATTATAGTTCACGATAAAGTCATACTGGTTGCCACCGGGCTGCGGAGGAGGTGGTGGTCCTGCCGGTGTCGGTGTCTGGCCTGGTGTAATGATTTGCGGCGGCTGCATAAGCTTAATGGTAACCGAAAAGACAAAATGCCTCAAGAAAGGGTTGAGCGGAACAGTGAACAATCTTACTGTTGTTACTACCTGAATTGTGATTATGTGAAGGCATCAACCACGATAAGGAGGGCTAGCACCATGGCGCGAGAGTATTTTATCAGGCTTGACGATGAGCACGGCAAGGCACTGGCGGCCGCCGCGCGCATATTGCAGGCTGGAGGACGGGTCGGAACGCTTTCGGTCGAACGCGTGGCAGAACCAGGACAGCCATTCGAAGCTGGATTACCGGATGAGTATTACCAGGCAAAGGACGGGCGTCTGTATGTTAAAAAACTCAAGCTGCCGACGGTTATCGGGGAAGGCGAGGGCGGCTATCATCTAGAATACGCCGATGACAAAACGCGACATGTTGCCCACCAGCTGGCGCACGTCCTCATGAGCAGTGAGGAGTTAGCTGTTCCTGAAACACCCGCCATCTGAATCTTTATACTTCATCTGTTCATACGCTGATCCACATATCTTGCACTGAGCGGTCAGCAGTGCTTTAATCCCTAGTACTAAATGAGGGATTATATGGGTTACTTCGAGACACATTGCTCTATTAGCCAGGTTTCTGAGGAGCGGGCACGTGCGCTGGAATGGTATGCCGAGACACATCCAGGCGATATCACCGTTGAGGTCAGCGCTACGCAGCCGGGCGAAACGTTTAGTTGTCCTGATACGCTGGGTGATGGTACTTTCGCGATGGAGGTATTGGATAGTGGCCGGAAAGTAGTTCGGCTGATGCTCGAAGCCCGTGGCCTGACTATGGAGGCGCTCGACCGCGAAATCGACGCGCTCCTATCCACCAACCCAGACGGCCGATAGGAAAACCAAAGACTCCAGGAGGGTTGCACCGCAGCCCATCGAGTGGGCCGGCATGCACCTGTTGTTATGAAACTCGCATCCACAAATCTGTGCGTATGTCAGAATTTTAACAGCACGCCGCCTCCGTCACATGGTTAGCTATATTTTCAGATTAATGGGAGGTTAATATGCCCGGACGGCCACGAATAAAACCATGGTTTGCAGAATCGCAACAGTCAAACCCAGAGTACTTACAGGACCTACAAGCGGCGTTGGCGCGGTTAGCAGTGCGCGGCGCAGCGAACAGAATTCAAATAAAACCGCTTGATGTCGAACCTGGGCAGGCATTCGATAATGTACTTGTGCGTAACGGTGTAGATTTACTCGCTCATCCACAGACAATGATGAGAGAATACCCGGCGTATCTGCGCCGGCCCCGAATCACCCTGGATGAAGGTCACGTCGCGTTTCTCATTGAAGTATTAGACAGGCAAGACCTGTCAGAATTCTATAATGAAGTGCGCGCAATAGATGCGGAACGCCGCACTGCTGCTGAACAAGTGTCTCCGGAAGTTTCCGAGACCTCCCCAGAGGATCAGTCCGGCGAATAAAGCAGCCTACCGGACAATCGGTCATGCTTGCCCTCTAAGAAGTTCTCCTAGATACTACTAGCTATGGACGCGGTAGAGGAGATCCGGGCCAAGTTGTCTATCGAGGACGTCATTTCTGAATACGTCCAGTTGAAGCGTGCCGGCCGGAACTGGAAAGGCCTCAGCCCCTTTACCAGCGAGAAGACACCGAGCTTCGTGGTCAGCCCGGAGAAGCAGATCTGGCATGATTTTAGCTCCGGCAAAGGCGGGAACATGTTCAGCTTTGTTATGGAGATGGAGGGGCTGGATTTCAAAGGCGCCCTGGAACTATTGGCCCGCAAGGCCGGCGTCGACTTGGAACAGTATCGCACTGCCAGCCGCCGGGGCGGCCCCAACAAAGAACGCCTGCACGAGTTGCTTGAACTGAGCACAAAATTTTATCAGACACAGTTTGCCGGCAACGAGGTAGCTTGGCGCTACGTGCTTACAAAACGCAAATTTACCAAAGAGACTGCGCTGACCTGGCGGCTTGGCTACGCGCCAAATACCGGTAGCGCTCTGATTGATTTTTTGCGTGCCCGTGGATTTTCTCAGGATGAAATGCGGCAGGCAGGCGTAACGGCCCAGCGCCGGAGCGGTATCGGCGACATGTTCCGCGGGCGGCTCATGATACCGCTGTGCGACCCGCAGGGGCGGGCAATCGGTTTTACGGCCCGGATCTTGGCCGATGACCCAAACGCACCGAAATATATCAATACGCCGCAAACGGTCCTGTATGATAAATCGCGTCATGTCTTCGGCCTGCACCTTGCCAAGGAAGCAATCCGCAAGAGTAAATTCGCCGTATTGACAGAGGGTAACTTGGACGTAATTGCCAGCCACCAAGCGGGTGTGCGGCAAACGGTTGCCGTGGCTGGTACAGCCCTGACAGAGCAGCAGCTGAAAATCCTGAGTCGTTTTACGAGCGATATCCGCCTCTGTTTTGATGCCGACCGCGCCGGCCTAGCGGCAACCGAGCGGGCGATTCCCATCGCCAGTAAAGTGGGCGTCAGCTTGAGTATTATTGATATTCCAAGCGGTAAGGATCCGGATGAACTGGTGCGTCAGAATCCGGCACTGTGGGAAGAAATCATTACCAAAAATCGCTACGCACTCGATTGGTTAATGGACCGATACAAGACATTGCTCGATATTTCCAGCGCCCAGGGGAAACGCCAATTTACCGACATATTGCTGCCGGTTGTACGGCGTTTGAATGACAGCGTCGAGCAGGACCACTATTTACAGGCTATTGCCGAAGCTACTGGTGTGAGCCGTGAGGCGCTTGATACAAAACTGGCTAAGACGCCAGAGAACCC
>CAZPPY010000060.1:0-6299 GCA_964588575.1 uncultured Candidatus Saccharibacteria bacterium | reverse complement strand
GACGGATTGGCTTCAATAACGGTAGACAAGGACCATTAATAACAAGATTATCATGAACGATAAAACACCTTTTTAGGTGTTTTTTGTTATATTAAGGCTCATGAAGAACATGCTTATCGTCGAGGGAATTGCTACCAGCGGCAAGTCGAGCCTTATAAAAGAAATTGTCGAGCTGGTCGGCAAAGGTAACGTTCGCGTGTACAGCGAGTCAGAAACTCATGTGCCGGTAATGGAAAAAGTAGATGAATTGCACGTTCAGTTTTTCAAGGATTTAATACACGATGCCGAGAAAAGCGAAGCAAAGCTTGTTATTTTCGATCGATTGCATTTCACGCAAGCCTTTCGAGCGAAAGTAGACATGAGCCAGTATACGGAAGTTGAGGATCTACTTCTCAGCCAGCATACGATGGTCGCTTATTTGCAGGTCGATGAATCTGCAATTAAAGACAGAGTTGGGTTCTCTGCAAACCATCCAAGAGTAGCGCTCTCGTCAGAACATAGCGGAGAAAAATGGGGTGAATACATCAAAAAGAGAGGCCAATCATTTGATGAAATAGCAGCGTACTACGCAAGCCAGCAGCGCAAACAGATGGAGTTGTTGCGACAGTCAAAACTGAAAAGCCGAATGTTTGATACAACCCATCACGAGTACAAAGCTATTGCCGGCCAGATCGTCAGCGAGTGGTTTCATCAGCCATGAGATACGAGTCCTATCGTTCACATAGCAATATATAAATAATAAACGCTCCCCTACGTTGTGTCCTAAGACACGAACGCAGGGGAGCCTGGCCTACTGCAAGAGCGCGTTGTCGTAGATGGTATAGTCGCTCCGATAGATCAGAACGTACTTGCCGTCAATACGGAGCAGCGTGCTCTTGGGAATGTCGGTCGCGTAGTATTCGACCTCGTTGCCGCCGAAGATCGCAATGGGTGATCCATTCTGTGAACGGACGAGGATAGTCCTCGATGTTCCCTGCCAGAGGTTGCTCCACCCCTGTCTCAGGTAGTTCAACAGCGGAACGCCCCGTTGGTTGTTGTTGAGATCAACAGTTGGCGGGAGTTGTCCCGTTATGTCGACGATCCCGTCCTGCACCATGAGCAATGTCGAGCCAACATGTGTCATGTTGTGGCCGCCCACGCTGATTGCCAGCACCGAAGAGTCCTGATTAGAGGTCCCGTCAGAGTTGGTAGTGTCAAACGTCGTATCCCGTTGGATATTCACGGATGTGCCGTGAATCCGATCGAGCTGTTGGGCGTACACGTTGTAGGTAGTGATCGTTGCCGAGCGCCCCTCCATGAGGGATGCCAGGTTGTCGACACCCATATTGAAAGCAGCGCAACCACTCAGCAGAATGGTTGCCAACACCACGGCGATTGCGGCGCCCGCAAGGCGCGTACGCGAAAGCTTCACAATGCCCTCCAATCCCAAACGTAGGTTGACTGCATGCGAGTCCTCTTGCAAGTACCCGTAAGGTCTCGAAGATAATAAAACAAAATTAATCATAAGTCAATACTTATGAGGCAAACTTACTCATTTGTTATATAAGCAGTGCAAATTTTACTCGTCTGTTACTTCAGGGTGCGAGTCCTGTTTGTCTGGACTTCGAATCAGGATAAAATATTCTTAGACACGAACATTGATACACGTAACCTTAACGAAAGGGGGCACGGCTTGAGAAAACTCATTATGTGGAACGTTATTTCGCTAGATGGCTACTTTGAAGGTAGTAAGCCTTGGGATTTGAATTTTCATCAGACTGCATGGGGAAAAGAACTTCAAGATTACAGCATTGAGCAGCTACAGACTGCAGACATGCTTGTTTTTGGCAGTAAAACATATAAGGGAATGGCCGACTACTGGACAAAGGCAGAGGGCGAACCTGAGACGCCATATATGAGTAAGATACCGAAAATCGTATGCTCGACGACGCTCAAAGCAGCTGCATGGAACAATACGACAATCATAAAAGATGCAGTAACCGAACTGCCCAAAATAAAGCAGCAGGGCGATGGGAATATGTTTGTTTTCGGGAGCGGTATGTTGTCGGAATCTCTCATGAAAGCGAATCTGTTTGATGAATATCGTTTGTGTGTTGCGCCCGTATTTTTAGGCGACGGCCGGCGCATGTTCCGTGAAGGAATACCCTACCAAAAGCTCGGGCTGCTTACAGAGCGGACGTTGCAAACCGGCGGTGTTATTCTGATGTACGCGCCGATACCCAAATAGCACGTGCCATTAGTTTGTGCGATACCGAACAAATTCCTTCATGAATGTGCTAGGATACGTACCATAAGGGGGCAGTATGACTGACAGAACAGCGCCAGAGGTACATGCGTTCGGGGAATTATTAATCGACCGGCATCAAAGCATAGTAGACGGGGAACCGCACGTCGAAGATGCATTTGGAGGCGCTATCGGGAATGTTGCCTGGGGACTTGCCCACCTAGCCGTGAGAGTTAGTATAGCGGCCAATGTTGGCAATGACGAAGAAGGAAGATTCCTGGAAGCCACACTTCGTGAAAATGGTGTTGATACAAGCCACGTGACATTTGATCCTGATCATCCAACAACCATGGCGTTTGTCACAATTGAACCAAATGGTGACAGGGATTTCCAGTTCAAGCTCGGGGCGCACGATAAAATTACTCCTGAAGATGTAGAACTGCCTGCAGGAACAAAGGTATTCCATTTTGGAAGCTTGTTGCAGATTTCGCCAGATGCAGCCGCCGCAACAGATAAGTTGATCAAACAAGCAAGAGAAGCAGGCGCCGCGGTGTCATACGACCCGAACTACAGGGCACCATTATGGGGTGACGAGGCACGCGCAAGGCAGGTGATTTTAGAGACTGCCACGAAAGTGGACATCATGAAAGTCAGTGATACCGAAGCGCAGCTGTTGACAGGCGTTGATGCATCAAATCCGGAAGCTGCAGCGAACGCATTGTTCTGCCCTACCATGGACGCGCTGTTTATTTCACTTGGCGCAAACGGCGTGTATTACAAGACAAAAGTCCATGAGGGAATCGTGCCCGTACCAATACGTGTAGCCGTCAAAGATACGACTGGTGCGGGAGATGCTTTTAATGCCGGGGCTCTTTACGCCCGTGTTCATGCGGGCAAACCTTTTTCGGAATTTACCAAAGAAGAAATTGAAATTGCATTAAGCAGGGCAAATCGTATTGCGGCGCTGACTACTCGAGAATTCGGTGCGACCACCTCGTTCCCGACCAAAGAAGAGCTAGGGATTTGAGTATATACGATCACAAGATGAACGCGTGCATTGGGTGTTAGGGTAAAATGATTCGTATATGTCTAATCTCAATTTCAAAAAACTTCCTAAATTAAAGCCTGGCAATAAGGTTGCTATATTGTCGCCTTCTTTCGCGGCGCCTGGCCGCTGGCCCGACGTGTACCAACTGGGGCTGCAACGGGTTCGGGATGTGTTTGGTTTGGAACCGGTTGAATTTCCGGCAACGGCCAAAATCGGTGCCAGTGCGGAGGAGCGAAGCCGCGACTTGATTGCCGCTTTCGAGGATCCCTCTATCAAGGGAGTCATTACGTCTTTAGGCGGCAATGACCAGGTTACCTATGTCAAAAATTTGCCGAAAGAACCGTTCATGAATAATCCAAAGCCCTTCTTTGGCTTCAGTGATAATACGCACTTTGAAAACCATCTGTGGCAATGCGGCGTACCATCATATTACGGCGGGGCGCTCTTTACGCAGATTGCAATGCAAGGGCAGATGGACGACATGACCATGACATACCTGCGCCATGCTATGTTCGATGATGGTGAATTTGAGCTAGTCGCAAGCAAACTGTATAACGACATCGGGCTGACCTGGAATGATCCGGAAAACCTCAACAAACGGCGGGTCCGCGAATCAAACGCAGGCTGGCTATGGGACGGAACAGAAGACGTAGCAGGTATCACATGGGGTGGTTGTGTGGAATCGATTGATGAGATACTTCGGCACGGGGTGGCAATACCAGAGCTAGAGGATTTCCAGCAGATTATATTATTTACCGAAACATCAGAGGAAATGCCGAGCGCAGATTACGTGCGCAGAGTATATCGGGCTTTGGGCGAACGGGGTATTTTGGAACGAGTACAAGCGGTACTGGTTGGCCGTCCGAAAGCATGGGAGTTCGACAAACCATACACGACTGAGCAAAAAGCAGCATATCGTCAGGCCCAAGCAGCCACCATTGTCGATACGGTTCGGCACTATAACCAAACAGTGCCGATTATACAGAACATTGATTTTGGCCATACCGATCCACAGATATGTCTACCGAATGGCCGCACCGTGCGTGTGCTCTCTTCGCAGAAAAAGCTCTTTGCACAGTTCTAGGTGCGTGTCGCCCACGGGCTGCATTCGTATGATCGGTCTGTGAAATAGAACATCGTCGGTCTTTCATTTGTTTGCTACGATAAAAATATGAGAAAAATAATTGTCATATCAATGATTACGCTGGACGGGGTCATGCAGGCGCCCGGTGGGCCAGAGGAAGACACGTCGGGCGGTTTTAAGTACGGCGGCTGGACAGCGCCATATACAGATGCGAATGGGAATGAGTTTTTCCAGAAGCAGATGCAGCCCGCAGAGTATCTTTTGGGCAGGAAAACGTTTGAGATATTCGCAGGCTATTGGCCTGAGCATGCGGATATGTGGCCGGGTATCAATGATGGCATGAAATACATTCTGAGCAATACGCTTCAAAAGTCGGATTGGAAAAATACCGCATTCCTGAAGAGTGCCGAAGATATCCAAAAGCTTAAAAATTCAGATGGCTCGGACCTCCACGTCTGGGGCAGCGGCAAGCTCATCCAACTGCTCCTCCACAATGACTTAGTGGACGAGCTTCGGCTTGTAACGTACCCCCTAACGCTTGGCCAAGGGCAAAGGCTGTTTGGGGAGGGCACGATTCCTGCGGCATTTACCATGACAGGTAGCACCGTTACGCCAAGTGGCGTGATCATGGCCAATTACCAGCGAGCAGGTGAAGTAAAGACCGGCACCGTTGAGGCATAAGGCGATTGCTTGATATAAAAGACGGCGTTTTTTGGACGACAAGCAGTTGCTGTACCTGTTAATTCCATGCTTAAATGTAGCGAACGTGGCAGTCCCACTGCACCCATGCGCTGCTCATTCGGCGAACGACATGGACGGACACCAGTACCACTAAAGATGAATGAGTAAGCTTGCACTGTCGCAAAGGCATCGTCGAACCTGGCGCGGTGACAGACTCTCATCAACTAACAAGGGACAATATGCAGCACCAAGGCAAAACTCCTCAGGACTACCAGAAGGAATACGACTGGAGTTACGAAGCCAGCATGAAAAACTGGCGCGCATGGGGTTCATGGTTTAGCTGGGGGAGCCCAGTTGGCCTCGGCTTGTTCTTCATGTCCATCGCGGGAACGCTGTGGATTTTGAGTAAAGCTTTCGGCTGGAACTAACCACTCCTAAACGTGAAGCAGCGCCGTTTTATCAGCGGTGCTGTTTTTCATATAACCTGAAATGACCGCATCACAAACCCAGGTAAATCAAGGTATGTATAATAACGCATATGCCTACTGAATCAGCGCCGCCAGAACAGGATCAAGACAGCGACTTAGGCGTAAGATTTGATGACACCGGTGTGCAAATGTCGGGCAAGGAAATACGGCACAACGGACCGAATGGCCAGCCCGTTCAGGGAATGTATGTTGGCGCGGCATACATTATTCCACAGGAAGAGCATGCAAGCTATGCGAGTGACTCTAATGTCTTAGTGATGGACACATTGTCGCTTGACGCCAAAGCAATCCGGTCCGAAAAAGTTGGCGTCGAACTTGTCCGCGACATAGTCCGACGTGATTCCTTTTATGAGCATTTCCAAGCCATTATTGATACACGCGTCGCACGATCGTTTGATATCTGTTACCGCTTACACGATATAGAAGTAGCGGGTATGGGTGTTGGCGTGACGATTGCAAACGCAGTTCATGCACTGGGCGCAATGTCCGAACAAGGGGAGTTCACTAATGACCAGAAGGCACAGCAACGGATTGCTGAGCTGCGCAAGCTCGTTTCGCCTGAGCAGCTGCATACGGATTTTGCAGGTGCAACCTATCGCAATGTGGTTGATGATCAACCGCTGGAAGTACCAATCCCCAAGCTGCTTGGGATACTACTGAGCAGTGATGAGGAATACGAACAGTTTGTTGAGCATGGCGATAGTTCTGGTGTGCCCAAAGAGAGGCTCGCATTTGCTTTGTGCCAGTTTGTCCAAGGAAACAGCATCTTTGCTC
>CAZPPY010000059.1:0-6354 GCA_964588575.1 uncultured Candidatus Saccharibacteria bacterium | reverse complement strand
TTTCCGGCTGCAGATAACAGCTATGGCTGTTATCGTGCTCCGATAGAAACAAAAAACACCCTGGCGGAAAGAACACGGAACTAGGGGTGTAGCTGCTGCGCCATCTGGTGCAACAGTTCGTTGTTTAGATAGGCACTGACGATCAGGCAGATCACGCTTCCAAATCCTATAAGGATCGCAATAGCAAAGCGCAACTCACTCCGGGTGACCCACCAGTTAAGCCTATCGATAGACGCGGTGATGATTACGCCCAAAAGGCCCGTCATCCCGACTGCCAGCAAAACCCACATAACGATCTCTTTTGTTGACATCGTATGCTCCTTTCTTTCTCCATTTCCACCAGGGTGATTCCCCAAATCGGGGTGACGCACTCCTTAATACTGTATGTATAAAGAACGCCTCATCCCGATATGAGATACCCCTGTGTAGCCTCTTGTCAAAGGACGCCTCAGAAACTCCGTTTCAAGGCTGGTGAATTATAACATAAAGTATAATTAAAATCAAAAGCTAGTCATGACGACGGATTGTGATGGCGCCGAGTGCCAGAATGGCAATTGCATAGACAACAACCACGCAGTAATCGCGGATAAGCGTAGCACCCCACCCTGCATGCAGCGTAATCTGCTTCATGGCATCGACGCTATAGGTCATAGGCATAACATCTGCAAACCACTGGAGAAATTTCGCCATGTGATCTCTCGGCACAAATAGACCGCACGTTAACAACTGAGGGAAAATGATTGCCGGCAGAAACTGTACGGCCTGGAATTCGGTCGCCGCGAAAGCGCTGACAAAGAGCCCCATCGCTGTTCCCAAGAACGCTGCGAGGACTGCACCGATAATAACCGGCAGTGTTCCCGCTGCCACTGGTACTTGAAGTAGCCCCAAAACAACAGCACTCGCTAGGATTGCTTGTACGCAAGCTACGAGGCTAAACGCCGATGCATAACCCAACACGAGTTCTAGCTTGGTAATCGGTAGCGTCATGAGGCGTTCAAATGTGCCGGTCGTACGTTCACGCAACGTTGCAATTGAGGTCACTAGAAACATGACTGTCAGCGGGAAAACGCCGAGGACCAATGGTGCAAATTGGTAAAATACCAGCGTCTGGCTATCAAAAATATATCGCACCAGTATCAGAAGTAAACATGGCACAATAAAAATAAGTCCGAGTGTTCGCGGGTCGTGACGAAGTTGGCGTAAAGTCCTGATCGCTGTGGAAAATATATGATTCAATTTCATCACTGGCTGCCTATCAGTGCTAAAAATGCTGCCTCAACGGAAGATGTATGCGTTTGCTGACGCAGCGCCTCAGGAGAGTCGTGCCCAAGTAACGCCCCGTCACGTATAAGTAATAAATCATCGCACCGTTCGGCCTCGTCCATGACATGGCTGGAAACATACAGTGTTACACCTGTTGTCGCTACCGACCGAAAAATTTTCCATAGCCGCTGACGTAAAACTGGATCGACGCCAACTGTCGGCTCGTCCAATGCCAATAACTCCGGCTTTCCGAGCAGTGCAACGGCAAGCGACACACGAGACCGCTGGCCACCCGATAATGTTGCCACAATCTGTTTCGTTTGCTGGTTCAAATCAACCATTTCTATAACCTGCCTCACCATGTGGCGATCAGCGCCTATCATAGCCCCGAAATAGCGCACATTTTCCATAACTGTTAAATCAGGATACACGGCGGCCGATTGCGGCATATAGCCGATACGCCCACGCAGCTTGGCCGAGCCAGCCGGCAATCCCAGTACCTCGGCGCTGCCTTTCTGTACGCGCTGGCGGCCGACGATAACACGCATCAGCGTCGTCTTCCCCGCACCGGAAGGCCCGAGTAAGCCAATAATTTTGCCGCGTGGAATATCCACCGAAATATTCTTTAGCACCGGCACACCCCCAAGCGTCACGCTTACATTCTTGAAGCTGATACTTGGCTGCATAGAGCTTATGCTAACAAATTGCAACACCACTCGCCAGTTAATAATAAATATGAAGAAACTTGATCGAATAATAAAAGGTATGACAAGAGGTTGGGTGTGGCAGCCGAAGCGGCTGGAAACAGAAATAAGCAAGCTCTCGGCTGCACACCTTTCCTCATCTCTATGTAAACTGCCATAACGGCAGGAAAATAGCAGGGAGCGCATCCATGCGCTCATGGATATTCAGTTGTCGGTCAGACTTGGTTAGTAGGCCATTTTTGACCTCCTCTCTACGAGCCGTACGGTAAGCACGGCAAGAAGAGCAGCCAGACCCAGGACCGGTGCTAATATATGCGCCGCGATGCGGAGCACGACCAGAGCTGGGAGAACAACTAGTATCACATTCGGTTCTCCTCTCGGAAAAAACGAGCCCCAAAACCGGGGTGGCGTGCCCGCACGCGAACACCTCATCCCGATTTTGAATTATCTCTGTAACCTCTTGTCAATGTACTCTTGTAAAACTCCCGTTCCACAGAGTGAGTGCATTATATAATAATTAATAAATTAAGTCAATACCAATACTTATCTGGCAATGCTATATTCCAGATAGGCAGCAATGAATTCGTCGAGGTTACCATCCAACACGCCATCAACATCGCTTGTTTCGTAGCGTGTCCGTAAATCTTTCACCTGCTTATATGGATGCAGCACGTAGCTGCGAATCTGATTGCCCCAAGCCGCCTGCTCATTCGGACCTTTCAACTCGGAGATTTTCTCGGCATGCTGCTCCAGCTTGAGCCGGGCAAGGCGCGAACGCAGGATAGTCATAGCGGTTTCTTTATTCTGCAGCTGCGACCGCTCATTCTGAATCGCAACGACAAGCCCAGTTGGCAGATGTGTAATACGCACCGCAGAGTCCGTTGTATTAACGCTCTGACCGCCCTTTCCGCCACTGCGGAAGACATCAATTTTGAGGTCTTTCTCGTCGATGACCGCATCTTCTGGCGCATCGATTTTGGGCATAACCTCTACTTTGGCAAACGATGTCTGGCGCAAATTGTCAGCATTGAACGGGCTTAAACGCACTAGCCGGTGTACGCCATGCTCGCCTTTCAGCTTGCCGTACATGAAATCGCCGCCGGCTAACTCAATCGTTACGCTTTTGAGCCCCGCTTCGTCACCAACCGATTCGTCGACTGTCTTTACGTCTATATCATGCTTTTCTGCCCAGCGGACATACATCCGAAGCAGCATCTGAGCCCAATCTTGTGCATCCGTCCCGCCGGCTCCAGCGTGAATACTCAGAATTACATCATGGTCATCATACGGCCCGCCGAGCTTTAGCTGATCTTTCAGCTCACTGAACGTTGTTTGGAGTTCGGCCAACTGCGCTGATAAATCCTCACACAAACTCTCATCATGGAGGCCAATAAGCTCCAGGGCATCATTGATATTTTGCCGTAGCCGCAACCACGGTTCCAACCGGCGCTTCAGGCTGGCGTGCGCCTTGCTGGCCGTTTGCGCAGCCGCTATGTCCTGCCAAAAATCCGGCGCGGCCATGCGTGTTTCTAGATCGTGTACCTGCGCCTCTTTTGCAGCCAAATCCAACTGTTCATACACGGCAGCAACGTCCGCCTGCAGGGCTAAAAATTGTTTATTAATCTGTTCCACTAGAGAGTAAGTATAACAGAGCAATTACTCGGCCTGCCAAAGCGGCGCCAGCTGCTGGCGGAGTTCGTCGGTAAATGTCTGCCCGCAACCACCAAGAACGCCGAATCCCCATAGCTTGTCGGCAAACATCATCCGGCTGGCTTTGACAATGCTGTCGCGGGTAATCACCTGGATGCGTTCGGGGATCTGGAAGTAATTTTCAATAACTCCATCGAAGAAATATCGACCGCTGTAACCACCCGCTGTCCCACCGACTGTTTGCGCGCTGCGCTGGAACCGGCCGAGCGAATACAGCTTCGTCGCTTCAATTTCAGCATCGGATATATCACCGCTCATGACCTTATTCATTTCGTCGACAACGATCTTAAAAAGTGCCGGCGCATTTTTGTCCGATACCTGCGCGCCGACCCACCAGTTACTGACGTCACGAGTTTGAGACAGCCCGGAACTCATACCGTACACCAAACCGCGCTCACGCGCAGTGCCAAGAATTTTGGAGTATAGCGTCTCCGTCAGCATCGTGTTCATTAAATTTAACGCATCAGTTTCTGCATCTTCCAATCGCCGCCCGGCAAAGGTATCAATATAGAAATATAGGTTCTCGACGGCGCTGTTGTGCACGTACACCGCCTTGTCCGGACGCCTCGGTACTTCTTTTGGTAACTCAAATCGTTTGCCGCGGCTTGGTAAATCAATCATTCCAAACAATTTTTCTATTGCAGCTCGCCGACGCTGGTTAATATTACCTGCAATGATAAACCGTAAATTCGGAGACGTGTGCGTCCTCTGGTAATGGGCACGCACGTCTTCGACTGTCACATTTTCCATCAACTTGAGCCGATCTGAATCGGTTTTGACAATGAGCCCAAGCGCACGGCGCATTTCCAAGCTTAGATGGCGGAAGTGGTTATTCGCGCGCGAGACCATTTCTTCCTGCACGTTCCCGAATTCCGCACGGAATTCTTCTTCAAGAAAGAGCGGCTTCGTAATCGCGACCAGCAGCAGACCAAGCGCGCGGTCCCACTCAAAATCTGCACACTCTGCCTCATACGTGATGTCGTACACGCCGGTTGAGGCATTGCTGTACGCGCCGTTCTTTTCCAGCTCAGCCTGAAAATCACGTGCCCGTGGGATAAGTTCATTTGCCCCTAAGAGCACGTGTTCCATGAGGTGCGGCACTTCCCATTTTTTCTTCTGGACCAGATACTCGCCTGCTCTGAAATTAATATCATATGTCATGACGCTCGCGTCAGGAATGTGGATCAGCAACCCCTCTACGCCGTTGGGTAGTTTTACTTCAGATACGGTGTGCTTCATGCGTGGCTCTCTTTGGTCGGTGTCTTCAGCCGCCGGTCAGCTATCATTAGTAAAGCGACCGACGACTGAAGATTGGCAACTGGTGACGAATGCTGAGAATAACGAAGCATTCTATTTCCGTTTGCGTGCAGCAGTCTTACGTTTGCGCTCGGTCTTGCGCGCTTTGCGTACTTCTGCTTCGTGCTTTTTCTTTTGATCTTTTACATGCGCGGTATTTTTGGAAAAATCCGCATCTTCAAATTCAGTCTCGGCAGTCGTAATTTGGTTTGCATTCTCAACCGAACGACGTGCAGCGCGCGTCAATTCCGTTTCCGCCGGCCGTTCAAGGTCTTCTGGTGCAACCGGCTGCGCATAAAACAGCGCGCGAACCACCTCGTGTCGAAGCTGGAGCTGCATATCGTCGAATAGTATTTGCCCGCGGCGGCGATATTCCACCAGTGGATCCTGCTGACCGACTGCCATCCAATGAATACCTTCCTTCAGGTGGTCCATATTTTCCAAGTGTTGCATCCAAAGGTTATCGAGTACCTGTAAATACACATCGCGTTCAACTTTCCGTAGAACCTCGGACGTAAATGCCAATTCACGCTGCTCGTAAAGCTCAGCTGCAGCGGTTTTCAACGCATGCTCAAACTGCAACGTATCAGTGTCAAAAAGTCGGTCTAGAGCCGGCTCATCAAACGGGAACGTTTCGAGTACGATGTCATCAAAGCCGGTGCTGGTAGCAAGCGGCGATGCAGCAAGCGCATGCGCTTCGTCATCTACCATAAGCTTGATACGCTTGCTGATATCGTCCATCATCAGAACTTCGCGACGAATCGTGTAGATCGCCTTGCGGTGACGGTTCATCACATCATCGTACTGGACGACGTGCTTGCGAGTATCAAAATGGAAACCTTCCACTTTCTTCTGTGCCCCTTCGAGGCTGCGGGAAATCAGGCGGTTTTCGATGGGCGTATCTTCATCAACTTTCAGCCGGTCCATGATTGCTGCGACGCGTTCGCCGCCGAAAATGCGCATTAAGTCATCTTCGGTACTTACAAAGAACTGTGTCGTACCTGGATCGCCTTGGCGGCCGGCGCGGCCGCGCAGCTGGTTGTCAATGCGCCGTGATTCGTGGCGTTCAGAACCCAAGACAAACAGGCCGCCTAGCTCTTTGATGCCCTGGCCCAGAACGATATCCGTACCACGCCCGGCAATGTTTGTCGCCAGCGTCACTGCGCCTTTCTGTCGGGCTTTGGCGATAATTGCCGCTTCGCGTTCGTTATTCTTGGCATTCAGTACATTATGCGAAATACCTGCCTTGGTCAGCAGATTGCTCAGCACTTCGTTCTTTTCAATCGATGCAGTGCCGATCAGGACTGGCTGACCTTTTGTATGCAGCATTTTCACTTCCCGTACGATCGCGCGGAATTTGCCGCGTTCGTTACGGTAAATC
>CAZPPY010000058.1:0-6377 GCA_964588575.1 uncultured Candidatus Saccharibacteria bacterium | reverse complement strand
AAACTATCAATACGTTGGCTTCGACGGTTATGTACTCGGCAACGGCCAGACATATACCGATCTGGATAACAGCAATTGGATGCAGAGCACGCGGAATTACTGCGTTGAAGCAATGGATAGCTATCCGGGCCACAACCCGGAGGTACCTGCCGTCAAGCCCAGTATCCAGGGCCTATATCTCTACCAAGGAAAATTGTACAACCGCGCCGTTTTTCATACTGTCAGCGCTAAAACAAGATTTGGCACCTGTGTGCTTGATGGGACAATACTCTACGCCGACATTGGGCGTGAGCCATACGGTATAACGAACCTGCGCGTCACGTATGCCGGCTTTCCGACCGATTGTACCGCAGCGGTCAAAGGACTTTCGACTGGCCCGGCCACCGCCTGCGTAGATTTCGTCATTGCCGCCCACGCCACGCCGTATATTTGCGAGACCGATCAAGACTTCACCTACAACACACCGGACGGAAACTACACGGGAGGTGATGACGTCATAACAGGCATTGGTGCCTACGACCACAACTATACCTTTACCTATACCGGCGAAATGAGCGGTTACGAGGGGTGCGTCGCCGTATACGAACAACGGATGGCCGAGCTCAACCGCTGCGACGAAATCACCAACACCGACTGGCGCACCCGGTGCACCAAAATGGTCGATCCGGCAAACCACGATATCCGGTTGGTTACCGGCACCCTCTAGCCTTCGCACACCAGTATCGAGCCAACTGGTAGCATCAATTTATTTGCAACTATTGCGCGCTATCGGCAGCGTGTACTTCCTGAGTATCGACAAGCTCAAAACCGCGCTCCACAAGACCGGCACCAATTCCTGCAAGGTGGCCGACACCCCATATGAGCACCAGCTCAGATCCGGGCGTACGCTCAAAATGCCTATCCAGCGCTGTAAGCGCAATTTCATTGCGGTAGTCAATGAGCACACTGCTTGGATCCAAGGGACTTGGTTTTTCAGCTTTATCCTGATCAGCAGATGGAAGCTCGAGAAGGGTGCGCCGCGCCGTTTCCTCTATAGCTGACCGAACAGATCTGGAGTGCATGGCAAGCTTCACGAGCCGCATCACTGCATAGCGGCCCAGCAGCGCTACCAATTTTTGATGGCGTGCAATATCCAGATCATCGGTATCGTGGTTCTCCCACGATTGGCGGTATGTCAAAGCTGCCTGACTGACATGATCAACGCCTGCATCAAACACCGACGCGTTATCTCCCTGGAAGATGGCGCGCCCGAAGTCCCCCAACATACCGTCAAACTCTTGCTCAAGATGTAGCTTCAGCCGATTGATATGCGAGACAGACTGCACGGCTTTACTATCTGCAAAGCCAACGAGTTCATAGTGTACGGCTGCGCCGTTCTTCTCGTGCTCATCCACAAACGCCTGAATGTGCTCATAGTAATCAGGCCGGCCCATGTGGATCATGCCGATAAGCAGGGCGCGATCATGGAACTCAGGATGTTCGTACGTCTGGATAGGGGTCATAATTTTCATATTGTGATTTTATAACCTCATTGACAATCGACAAAATGAAAGGTATCGGCAGCACGTACTTTCAGTACGGTCGAGATAGAGCTACCGCTCTGATCTGAAGCTTATACTTTGGTGACCCGTACGCGGAAATATTAGCACCGATTTATGACGAATTTTAGCGTTGGACGCTGTTGCTTCATGCAACATTTCAAGCGTATTTGCTACAACCCAAAATGGTCAAAAATATCTAAAAGACCGTTTTCATCAACGTCACCACCAACAAAGGAATTGTCGCCTTTGGTTGCCACTAGCTTCTTCAACTCATCAGATGCATTGCCCATTGCACCAGCGTAGCCACAATGCTCAATAAACTGCCAGTCGGCAGTACTATCGCCAACGCCAAGCAATTCTGATGGGTCAATATGTTCGTGTTCTGCTACTTCAGAAGCAGCTTGTCCCTTTGATATGCCCAAAGCAGTAATAATGCCGAAACGGCGGGGCAGGGCTACTGGATGCGCACCCCAACTAACCGTAGCTCCAGCCTTGTAGGGCTCAAACAGTTTATCGAGTGCTTCCATGTCTTCATCGTTGGCGGCAATCGGCATGATTTTAACGATGCCATGCTTATCGGCTTCTTCAAGGAGAGACGGGACAGCCATCGGCTCTACACCAAGGATGCTCGTATGTAAGTCCGTAAAGTCTGACTTTTGGTCAGCTTGGATAAAGTAGGCCTCTGGGGAGTAGAACTCGACGTAGTTGCCGCGGTCTAAGCAGATTTGCATGATGTGCTTAGCAGCATCTTTATCAATCGAGTGCGCCTTGAGAATGACGCTATCTATTGGGTCAATGACCACACCCCCGCCTTGTGTAATGTGGAGATTGTTGAGGCCGGCGTCAGTAATAACCCTTTGGATTGCCGCATGGGGCTTTGCGGTACAGAGCGTAATCGGAATTCCTTTTGCTCGGATACTTTTTAACCGTTTAATAACTTCTGGGTGAGGGTCTGGAAAGTTAACGCCGTGTTTCTCGCCAACAATCACGCCGTCAACATCGATGATAATGCCTTTAATCATAATGCGTATCTTATATGAAAAACTTCCTCGTTAACAGAGGAAGTTTAATCATAAGCAATTTGGTGACCGGCACGCTGGAATGTCAGCATTTACTTATGTGGAATTTCTGCGTTGGAAAGAAATTCTAGCTTCAGATTTTGCAGGCTTTAAGACAAGTCAAGGCTTTGTTACTTCAGCGATAGACAGCGTTTAATCTCGCCTTTGAGGAATGCCCTATACCGCTTTTGAAGCTCGCCAAAGTTAGGCACCTTTTCTCGGGCAATCTCTATATATTTTTCAGTAAAGCGAGGTTGGCCATCGTTAAACTCTTTGACTGGTTGGCCAAGAAGAATATTAGTACGGCAATGGAACGGAAACACGCTATCGTCGCCTAATGCCCTTGCTATTGGGTCTTCAAATTCTGAGGGAGTGAAGAAGAAAATGACATTATTGAACCCTTCAAGCTCGTAGTCGTACGGAACAAACCTGACTTTCGGATAACCCTGCGGCACTTCAAAGCCTTGATCTTCGGCAACAATAGTGTACTGTTCAACTTTTGGGCGATTGCTCTGTGCCAAAGATTGGTTGACGAGGTCAAGTAAGCCGAGGGCAGTGAAGCCATGATATATTTCATCATCGACAAAAAGTGCGTTATGAACTGATGGGATGGCAGATAGCTGCTCGCTAACCATCCCGAGCAGTAAGCCTATGCCTAGACGGTACGCCGGGTCGTCACGGTGGCCGGGAGAATAGCGGTACAACGGGACGCTAACCTTTGGCGGTACAGACAAACCTTTCACCTCATAGATAAGCTCGGTAAATGCTACTAGGGCTGCACCACTGTTACCACCCGCGACTAGCAGATCAACGGGATTGTCCTTGTCACTAATTATGTGGTCGACTGTGCGGCAGAAGTTATCGAACCTCTGCTTGCCAAGAGCGCCGTAATCGACTTCTTGCGATGCTCCCATGGGTTATTTGACCGCGCTATTTAACTTCATCTTGAATGAGGTGTAGCAGCTCAGGAAATTGCGTCAACCGAGGGTTACCGCCAGTACTGAAGTGCCCAAAACCCTGCATAAGCACAAACTTGCCATTGAGTTTTGAACATAGATCTTTAGCATCATCCAGGGGGCAGTAGGGGTCATTGTCAGAATGCACAAATACGAACTTCGAAGCATGCCGTTGAATACGCTCAAAGTCGAAATCCTGAACCATACCCGTGAGCTGGTCCCACCCAAGGTCACCTTTGAAGGCACCGGCTAGAAAGCAAGCTTTCACCTTAACGTCTGGAAAACGTGGGTCATTTAGTAACCCTAATATCTCAACTGCGCCTGACGAGTGCCCCACGATTATAGAACTCCGGTCAAATCCCCAGTCTACTTTCCCATTAGCGGAAGCAACAGATTGACCAAGTAAAAAGTCGTTGTACCGTTGGATATTTGGATGGTCTGCTTGAGGCAGGTCAGGCAGCCATACATCATATCCTAAATCGTGTAGTTCTTTTTCGAGCCAGGGGAACCAATGCACTGAGTGATTACCGTCAGTGCCGTGTAATAAGAGGGCGTTTTTCATATTCGGATAATAGCACAGCGAAAGCAGCTAAGGTTACAGGCCCGCACCGCGCCTTAAGTGCATACCTATCCTTATATGACATAAGACTGCCAATGACCCGTTAAACAACCGTGAGCACACCTCATTCGCAGTGTGCTGGAGTCGGCTATTCGGGTCCAATGGCATGCTTGCTGTCTAATTTGCTACATGCTATAACTTGACGAATGGGAATTCTATTTGCACTGCTAGGTGCGCTAGTGATTGGTATTGCCAACGTTTTGGTCAAGAAAGGCTTTGCCACCTTCTCACCAGCGGCGTCATTCTTTATCTTTGCACTGATATGTCTTGTCTGCTGGGGCGGGGCGGGTGTGCTTTTTGGCTTTACACCCGGGAACATCTTATACGGTACGCTGGTCGGTTTCTCGACGGCCATCCTAGGTCAAGGCATTTACTTCCACGCCCTATCCAAAGGCGAGCTGAGCATCAGTGTCCCTATACTTGCCAGCTATTCAGTTTATACGGTGATATTCTCACTTTTGTTTAATCACGAGCATATCGGCTTACTTACCGGTCTATGCGTATTACTCGCCGTTCTCGGTACGGTTGTCGTCGCGTGGCCAGATAAGATTAGCAAAGATGAGCTCAAGAAATTGTCGCCAATATTTTGGGCAGTCGGTGCGGCGGTCGCTATTGGTGCATCAGATACCCTGAGTAAGCACTACATTAACGACACGTCTGTTTGGAACTTTTTTGTGTATGCGGCAATCGCACAGGTTATCGTCAGCTTTGGCTACATGAAGCTGCAGCACCAGTCATTCGACCAGTTCTCTGGCATGTTCAAGAGCCTGAAGGACTACTCATGGGTGCTGTGGGGAACGCTTGCCACTTCAATCGGTACGTTATTCTTGTTCGTTTCGTTCAACTTTACACTGGCCTCAATAGCATCGCCGATTACCTCCACATATCCTGTCGTTACTGTCATCCTTGCTCAGATATTCCTCAAGGATAAGATTTCACCCAAAAACTGGTCGGGAATAGCACTAGTCATAGCTGCGATACTCGGTCTTGGCTTTCTCGCTGCCTAATCGACTTACGTTTGAAGTCTTCAGGGGACCGTTCCTCATACGTAAATCTTAGCAGCACCTGCGCGCGTCCTCGATTATCGTACCCATTACAGGGATTCGAGCCAGCTGCATTGACCAAGAAAAAAGCCCCACACTTTAGTGGGACTTTTTTCTTGGTGACCCCGCGGAGAGTATAGCGCCTACGCGCATATATTCTTGCGGCGTGCTCGGAACAAGTTCCTGTGCGCGTCCTCGAATATCGAACTCGGTTGCTACGCATCGCTTGCGCGCTGCTGCAACCGGAATTCGGATTCTCTACGAGAATCCACCAAAGTAAAAGGTCCAGGTTTTGCCTGGACCTTTTACTTTGGTGATCCATACGCCGAAATATTAGCACCGATTTATGATGAATTTCTGCGTGGGAAAGAACTACTCCATGCTGACTTTATTGCACTGAGTTAAAGATTGCGAGCGTTTTCTTATACAAATCCGTCGCCTTAAATGCATTCAAATCGAGTTGAACAAAATCATCATATTGTGAGCCTTTTGGTGTAGTGCTGTCTTGCACAGTAACTGCAAAGGTTTTGCCGTTAAGTAAAACAGTACCTGGCTCGCTCAGAGTAAGGACTGAGCCATCGTAACTTGCATTTGTGAGCAGTCCGAAATCCGGTTTTGCAATGTGTTTTCCGAAAGAATTACCAATAAAAGTCAGCGACTTGCCATTAAATACTCCTGCAGACAGTTTGTCGGTAGACTTGATGTAGTCCCACTGTCCCTGGTGGTCAGTTCCATCTGGCGCACATTTTGTGCTTTGCGTCCCATATTGGTAGAAGCCGACTTGATATTGCTTCATGCTTGTGCCCATTGAGCTGTTCGCTGCAGTAAGGTCTGCCGCTGATGGTTCAACACCAATTATCACAGCGCCAGTACATGTTGCATCAAAAGCACTCACTGTCCAGTTCGACGGGTATTTGAAGGTGAGAGCAAGTGATTTGAATGAATATGTCTTCCATCCGGCATAGAGGTCAGTATGACTTGCTGTTCTGGTGCTTGTTGTAGGCGCCGCCGGTTTCGCTACTAGCTTGCTATAGCCGAGCCAGCCGATCAGTATCAATACACCGAGAATTGCTATAGCTACAAGAAATTCAACCAGCCCAAAGCCCAATTTACGAGATGTGTTATTCATTCTCTTAGCATATCGCTAAGCAGCAGGGCGT
>CAZPPY010000057.1:0-6387 GCA_964588575.1 uncultured Candidatus Saccharibacteria bacterium | reverse complement strand
CTCGTCCACGTCAAGGACGCGCTCTAGCCAACTGAGCTAATCACCCGCGCGTTAACTCCATAGACTATACCGTATCTAACCCTTCATGACAAGATATGGGGGCACGACCGGCCTAGAGGATGAGAGGATGGCAGGAAATAGCCCCTGCACGCAGTACAGGGGCTATTTCGGAATTGCTACTAATAGTATTTTAGCGAGTAAACTGCATCGGGTCTTTAATGACGTCGCCGATCAGGATATCGTATTCATCATCGACAATATTCTGATACTCCGGCAGATGAGCTTCGATCCACTTCCCTACAGCCGCTGGGTCATTGCCTTCAGCAAGCTGCTTGAGCTCATTGCCCCGGTTCTCGTCCAGAAGTTCCATAATTGCCACTGCAATACGCTGTTCAAGTACGCTTTGTAGCTGCTTCACTAGTTCCGCCTCTTGAGTGTCGGTGAGTCCGAGGCCTAAAGCGTGAATGTCTGATGCTTGAATTGTTGTTTTCATCGTCTATTTTCCTATAGCTTGTTAATCTCTATTATTGATTCTCTTCAGGCCCGCTTGCATGGGCTGCGGGCTGAGCAACCTGCTCTTGGCTCGGCTGCTGCGGTTTAAGTCGTTCACGGATTTCCGCGGCTTGGTTATAGTGCGTAAGCGCATCTTCCATATGTTCTGAAGCGTTGCCGTACATGCTGATATTAGCACCAAGCGCACCGAAACTAGCTTCGCTAATTTCGCCAGCACTCGTTTGGACTCTCTTACCAACCGACTCAAGAGCCTTACCAATGTATTGTATGCCTTTGGATATACCGCCAACTGCACCAAATGTCAGGCCAAATGGAAGTGCTGCTGTAGCACCAACTGCTTCGGCACCTGCGCGCACTTTAAGCCCCCTTGCAGCTTGGTTGTGACCGCGCAGTTCTTGTCGGTCTGCCTTTCGCTGTTTAGCTGCTGCGGCGGCGACTTCCTTTTGTGCCCGGTAATGTGTAATCGCATCTTCCATTGACATAGCAGGGTCCGCGGCTGTGCCAGCTTCATACGCTTCACGTCGTGCGGCTCCTTCTTCTTTTTGAACTTGGTGTGCATGCTTTGCTGCGGCAATTGCGGCACCAGCTATTGCTAAAGTCGTAGAACGATTCGGCTGCTTCTTTCCTTCCTGGCCGGCTGCAAATGCATCCGCTACGCTTGCTTCACGGGATTGTCTCATAGTAACTACTCCTTTCAGAGTAAAGAATTTTTGAAAGTTTTTGTTTGTTCGAACTTAGTATGTATTATACATATTAATGTTAGATTGTCAATAATATGCATCAGCATTTACGTAAAGTGCTCATGCTTTAACATGATTATTGACTAAAAGCAATGTTTCCATGTACAATGAACAGGTTAAGCAGGGAGTTTTGGTGAGTAATACGAACCAGAATGCGCTCGACGTATTTCAGTTATTTTACGAAGAGCTCATATTTTCTCCGCGACCAATTCGAAAAGTAAGACGCACCCGGACACCCAAGCATTAGGCTGTCCATCGCGGAATGTCCCGCCCAGCATATCGCCGGGCGGGATTTTAGTTTACTGTCGTAAATCAACGATACCCACAGGTTTCAGCATGTTATCCACTAGTATTTTTCTAAGCGTTATGACAATATGTTGACATGGTATGTACATATTGCGGCGGCGAAACGAGAGTCATGAATTCACGCCACCAGAAAAGGACAAACTCGATCTGGCGGCGGCGAGTCTGCCTACAGTGCAAGGCAGTTGTTACCTCACTTGAATCAACCGACTATAGTAGCACCTGGCGCGTCGAAACCACTGCGTCGCACATTGTACCCTTTGAGCGTGACGAGCTGCTTATCAGCATTTACGACGCCTGCAGACACCGTCCCAACGCCACAGCTGATGCATCGGCGCTGACCAGGACGGTTATTAGCCTGCTCGCTTCCGGCATGCAACCAAGGGCTGGCCTTATCAAGCGGCCAACCATAATCACCACAACCTGCGACGTACTAAAACGATTTGATACCGTTGCCTATACGCATTATCAAGCGTTTCACCACTTGTGAGTGACACGTACTCTATGGCTGGTGGCTGTTGCCTTCTCTGTTACATCAAACTTATCCATATATTTTCCAAACGCAAGGCGTGTTTGTGAGTAGAATGCAGCGAATGAGTTATAGACGACTGTCGTAATTGGCAGATAAGCCCACTGTGCAATCATGAACAGCGTACGGTGCCGTTTGTAGCGCTCTGGCTTTGCCGGCAACGTCTTCAGACACAAGTAAATTGTTACGAGGCCGCCGAGGAGCGCAAACGTCTGTATACGGCTGACGATGTTCGGCAGCTGGTTCGCGACCAAACTCTGCGAATGAAAGACAACTGGTATAAATCCACCGATCAGTGTTAGTATCGGCGCGACCGCCCAGGTTACGTGACCTTCGATCAGGCGAAGCGTTTTCGCGACCAGATCCACTTTCTGAACTTTATTTTTCTTAAAGAACCCTTCATGAATAACGTAGGCGACATCAGACGCTCCATACGTCCAGCGGCGCAGCTGGACAAACTGCGCTTTGAGGGTCCGCCGATAAGAGTCCGTCAGCACTGCATCCTGATAGATCGGAACATGTAATGGATGGACGACATAGTTCCCATCAAAAGCAAAATACGACCGCCAAAATTGATGGCCGTCCTCAACAATTGTCCGCACGCTCCAAAAGTTTGTCTGTATCAATGACGCCATGCCTTGGGCATGCGACGAGAAGTTGCGCATAGCATGCGGCCGCATAGATAGGACAATATTATAGATGGAGTTACCGGTTGCCAGCACCCGCATTGGAGCCGGTGCGTCCCAGATATTGTTTGTATACATGGAAATAGGCTGGAATGATGCCCGAACGGGATCCGGGCACACACTATATGCATAGCTTAGGCATGCCAGATATTGTTTGTCGGGGCGATTGTCTGAATCGAGAGTCGTCACAACAACCCTCAAAGGATCGATATGTTCGTGTTCCAAATATGCCTGGAGTTTTTTGCCAGCGTAGGTGATATTACCTCCCTTACCGGCAACCTCATTAGGCTGGTTGTGTGGGTGCTTTATGGCGACTGCATGAAAGAATTTATCTTTATAGATCCGTATCAACTCTTGCGCCTGACGCTCAACTTCCGGACCGCCACGCTCTTCATAGGCGAGAACCAGAATCACCTGTTTCATTGGATAATTTGAAGCGAGCAGGGACTGAATTGTGGGCTCCAATACCTCCCTGCTTTCATTGTAGGTAGCGATAATGATCGCATGGAGCAGCTGGCTTGGTTTCGTCCGCAACGTATGGCCGTCACGCTCCCGCAACTGATATACATGCCATGCTGGTCTCGTTATAACTTTTCCACTGGGCTGACCGGCCTCGAGCTCATCCAGAAGCGTCAGCCAATCAAGCTTTTGATTCTTGCGCATAACACTATAGCCATGCAAAGAACGTACGGCCACAGCAATCGCCCGTGCCAGATAGATAAAGATATACATAAGAACAAAGAATGCAGCAAGCGTCGTATTGAGCAGGCTCAGGATAAACAACAGTAGTAGCATGGACATACTGAGTGCCCACGGCAATATCTCAAAAACGCGGTAATGGCCTCGGCGTTCTGATTTCAGCGGGATCTCAATGTCGATCATCGGAGCACAAGTAGCGCATTACTCACAATAATCGCCAAGATCAGCAGTAACGTTCCCATGCCGAGAATAATCACAGCCAGTTGGCGATGAATAAGGTAGGCGCGAAAACTTATGAGCAGATGAAAAATCAGCACAATAAAACCAAACAGAATAAAGCTATACAGTTCTGCGCTGCTACCACTTTTGAATGCGTTAATTGCCGCATTCGACCGATACTCGACAATATAACTATTATGGCTAGTATCGAGCCTTAGGAACGTCAGAAAGGTCAGGAGAAACGTCAGAAAGACGTTAATGCTGCCAATGAGCAAGAGTAACCGATCGTGAAGGTATTGTTTGGGAATGGTCATCTTAAATCATTGTAGCACCAGAATAGTGCAATTTCGGATGTATGTGACTTCGTGCGCGAGCGTGTTTCTAGTTTTCATTCTTTGCTCAAATTAGCGAAGCTGGTGCGGGTGAGGAGAGTCGGACTCCTGTCTCAGCCTTGGGAAGGCTGCATAATAGCCGTTATACGACACCCGCTCGTCGAAGCAGACGCCTCCTCTTTTGCCTTGGTAGGCAAACATTTCGGCTGGCGGCAATGCTTCTCCTCTCACTTTTGCTAGCGGCCAGCTTTGCTCCCTGGTTTGCAAAATTGCAGCCGCACTTTATGGCCACAAGGCAGAGGATACTTATAAGGAATTCTGAGTGGAGCCACCTCGGGGATTCGAACCCCGGACCCCCGCTTTACGAAAGCGATGCTCTAGCCAGCTGAGCTAAGGTGGCACATAAAAATCGTTTACATTATATCAGATATGCTGCTGCTAGCCATGCTAGTGTTCGAAAATTGGCGAAGACGTCTTTGTGAACAATAAATTTATTCAACTTTTCATCTGTTAGACGCCACCAGTAGACCCTATCGGCGCATTTTAGCTCCTTTGTACAGTGTCGTTGGGTGCGGTACGTCGGTTCTGTATACCGACACCAGAAATGATTGCGCCTAGAAAAAGAAGCACTGCCACCATAAGCACGCCCCGATGAAATCCAGCAACATTGAGCGCCGGCCCAACGACAAGGCCGAGCATTGCGATTGCAACCAGGCCGGCAATGCGTGCCACTGCATTGTTGATTGCTGAGCCAATCCCTGCCCGCCTACTTTCAATCGCCCCAAGAATTGCAGACGTGAGTGGTGCCACGGTCACTGAAAGACCAATGCCGAATAGTAAGACACCTGGGAATAACTGGGGCCAATAAGTAACCATGTGATCGACACGCAACATGGTAACCATGCCGATACCGCAGATAAACGGTCCTGCAGCCATAAACCACCGGGCACCGTACCTACCGGCAAGCTTCCCAAAGCGTGGAGATAGCACAAACATGAGGAGCGTAATCGGCAAGAGTGCCATTCCCGCCTCGATAGCTGTGTAAGCCCCTGCCTGCTGAACGAAAACGGTGATCAAGAAGGTTGAGACTGATAAGCCGCCATAAATTGCCGCTGTCGCAAGATTGCCCACACCAAAATTACGAATTGAGAAAAGTTCCAGCGGAAGCATTGGATTGGTGGTGAATACTTCGCGCCACAGAAAAGCGCCAAAGGCCACAAGCCCAATGACTAGCGACCCGTACACGTATGGGCTGGCCCAGCCGTAGTGCCCTTGCTCGATGAGGCCGTACACTGTACCGCCCAGGCCGGCCGCACAAAGGGCTGCTCCTGCGATATCCACCTTGACACGTTCCTTGACTCTGTCTGGAGACACTACCTGCCCCAGCAACCATACCGTCACCACAATTGGCAGCAGATTGATCGCAAAAATCCAACGCCACGACAATGTGTCTACGAGAAAGCCGCCAAGAAGCGGGCCGACTACAAACGCAATCCCCGTCCAGGCCGTCCACTGCCCGATTGCTTTACCTTGTGCCGAACCCGAGAATGTCGAGATAATCAGCGCTAACGAGCTCGGCACGAGTAGCGCCCCGGCAATGCCCTGCAGCGCACGCGCGAGAATCAGGAAACTACTGCTTGGAGCAAGGGCACATAAAAGCGACGCCGCGCCAAAGCCGAGCAACCCAAACTGCAATATTTTCTTACGACCAAACAGATCTGAAAGAGAGCCCGCGATAAGAATCAGTGCACCGAGGGTAATCAAATATGCGTCGACTACCCATTGCTGCGTCACAAGTCCGCCGCCCAGATCACGCATAATCGCCGGCAATGCGACATTGACAACCGAGCCATCCAGAAATGCTACAAATGATGCGAGAATACTAACGACCAAAACGAGCCTGTGCTGGCTGTCGGTCATATCACTCATAGCCTAAACTATAGCAGATATAAGCAAGCGCACACGAAAGTACTATTGTTTCTGCTGCTTACTAAGTACGCTTATGATTGTCTGTAGCTCGGCAAGCTGCTTATCCTGCATAGTAGCCAGATAGGTCAACGTCTCGTGATCTACTTCTGCTTTAGCATCATTCTGAGCCTGTGTTCTATTCTGACTGCGCTGGAGTGCAGGCAATGCCCACCATTGGATCCAGCTGCCGGAAATGACGCCAAGTGTAATCTTGACCGCATCAGGCGCAGGGATGACAATCAAGGGCACCACAAGCGCAATATCAAACAAAACAACAGAAGCGAGTACATGGTTTGTCACCCATTCAAGCACCACATCGTTGTAATACATTAATGGGTTGTTTTGTTTCTTTGCGTGCCTAACTTGTTTAAGGATTTCTCGAGGATGCCTGACGTGTT
>CAZPPY010000056.1:5361-6398 GCA_964588575.1 uncultured Candidatus Saccharibacteria bacterium | reverse complement strand
CACTGGAGAACGGTGTCCGGGCGACCTATGCCGCCGAACAAGTAGAGCGGTTGCGCCAGGTTGTTGATTGGGCTAGGCGCCAACCGAATATAGAAAACATTGGTTTAGTCGCGCATTCGCGCGGATGCTTGATTGCCGCTCTGGCACAAATCTATCCCCTGCCGATGGTTATCATGTTGGCACCCCCGCTGGCACAAGGGCATGCCCGCCAGTATTTTACGCATAAACCTGGCGTACAACGCCGCGGCAACGACTGGTATGTACCGCGCTCGGACGGGACGGTAACTATTATTCCTGAAGGTGTATTCAAGGAGTTTGATGCTGTTCAGCGCGAACAAGTGCTGCTGAAGTATGCAGACATGCAGCCAATGCTAGCGGTTATTGCCGGGGCAGATGCGGTGTTGGGCGAGCAAGATTATGGTCGGTTGCAAACACATCGTAATATTACCCTTGCTACAATCCCCGGTGCCAGCCATGACTTTGCCGATGGTGCGCGCGACATGCTAAGCCAATTAGTGCAACAGTATGTTGTCGAGCGTTTATGAAGCGAATCTACCAACTCATTTTCGTGTCACTCGGGCTGTTTATATTTAGCATTATCATGCCGGCTGTGGCAGTTGCGGACGTGAATGACTTCACGGTGACGGATTTCACGGCCGATTACTACCTGTCGAATGCTGATCCGCAGGGCGAAATGCACGTGATTGAGAAAATTAGCGTGGATTTCACGGATAACAATCACGGCATCCTTAGGGCGATTCCCGCCTCCTACAAAAACCAGCCACTGAATATTCATATTAATAACGTCACCTCAAGCACTGGTGCGCCGACGCAATATACCACCAGTACGCAAAATGGCAACGAGGTGCTCAAGATCGGCGACCCGAACCGAACTGTCACCGGGGTACAGGAATACACGGTTGATTATACGTTGGAAAATACCATTACGTTCTACAACGACCACGACGAGTTGTATTGGGATGTGA
This sequence comes from uncultured Candidatus Saccharibacteria bacterium, assembly GCA_964588575.1. Taxonomy (GTDB): domain Bacteria; phylum Patescibacteriota; class Saccharimonadia; order Saccharimonadales; family UBA4665; genus JANWHZ01. The sequence continues at coordinate 5,412 of CAZPPY010000056.1, read as the reverse complement.
ATGGCGACCAGTGGAGCCAGCCGTTTGCCCACGTGCACGCTACGGTGCACG
>CAZPPY010000056.1:4318-5351 GCA_964588575.1 uncultured Candidatus Saccharibacteria bacterium | reverse complement strand
GGCCTGCAAGTCACCAAATCGCCGGTTTGCTACACCGGAGCATTCGGGGCGACGGACGATAAAGACTGTACAGTTGGGCAATCAGCCGGGTTGATCACGGCTGACGCCTCGAACCTTGCTGACGGTTTCACGCTGACATTCGTGGCCGGTTTTGGCAAAGGCTATTTCCATCCCACGCAACTCTCGGATATCTGGCATGATTATGGGCGGTATGCCCTGGCGCTTGTGGCGCCAATCGTCTTAATTGGCGGCGCGGGTTTTGTATGGTGGTGGAAGCGCGGGCGTGACGCGAAAGGCACCGGCATCATCGTTCCGCAGTACGATGCGCCAGACAAATTGTCACCGCTGGAAGTTGGCGCGCTCATAGACTTTAAAGTCGACAACCGCGATCTGACGGCTACCATTATTGATCTGGCAATTCGCAAATATGTGCGTATCGTCGAGCAGGATAAAAAAGTACTTTTGACTCGATCGAAGCAATTTTCGATCGATATTCTGAAGACCGACTTGAGCGGATTAAACCAGTGGGAGAGCCAGCTTATGGGCACGTTAATCAGCGAGGCGAATGACGGCAGTGTGATGCTTTCCGCGCCGATGCCGTCGCTTCGAACTGCTGTGCGGACAATCAAAAAGTCGGTCGATGCGTCGTTGGCTGAACGCGGCTATTTTGCAGGTAATCCATATCGATATTTGGCGTTGCCACTCGTTACGATATTAGTGCTCATATGGTTATTTATACCGTCAGGTATTATTACGCCGAGTGCCGTATTAGGCATCGGGTTTACGGTCGGGGCAATGATCTTTGCGGTGTTTTATCATTTCATGCCGGCACGGACGACAAAGGGTATTGCAGCCTACGAATACGCTCAGGGCTTGAGGTTATATTTGAACGTTGCCGAAAAAGACCGCTTGAAAATGCTGCAAAGTCCGAATGCGCCGTATACACAAACGGCGAGTGCGCCTGTGCATACCGTCGAATTATTCGAGAAGTTATTGCCGTATGCGATCGTCTTCAAAGTAGAGAAGGAATGGG
>CAZPPY010000056.1:0-4308 GCA_964588575.1 uncultured Candidatus Saccharibacteria bacterium | reverse complement strand
AAGCTATGTACCGAATGCCGCCGGACTGGTATAGCGGCAATTATGGCGCGTTTAGTGCTGGATACCTTGTCGGTTCGCTCGGCGGAAACTTTCGTAGCGCCGTAGCGACGGGCTTTGGCGTATCAGGGAATGCAAGCGGTAGCGGTTTTGGTGGTGGCTTTGCCGGCGGTGGAGGCGGAGGCGGCGGTGGAGGCGGTTGGTAACGCCCGGCTACTGCTGCGATTGAGCGATAACGTCGAGCACTTTATCAGGCTGAATCCGATATGGTACGTCGTTGAACCGAAAGAACACCGGACGCATGTCGGCAAGCGCCCGCTCGACCGCTTCTCGGATCACTGCGTATAGCCACTGCCCGGCGTGCAGAATGATGACAATGTCGCCGCGTTGCTGGGGCTGTTCGAATGCGAGCACCGATTGAATGGCACCCGGAGCGACACTATACGACCGGCCGTCATGCACGAAGACGGCCGGCTTCTCTTTCTCCAGCGCTTTGCTAATGGCTTCGGCGATTATTTCCCGCTCGTTTTTCCCTTCGGTCTCGATAATGACCATCGGTAATGCAGCAGCGGCCGCTTCGCGCGCAAGGTATTCCTGATGGGCTTCGTGCTCGCTGATCCTGCGGGCAGCTCGCGCACTGAGGGTATCAGCAAGCCTTTGAGCGTCCTTATCTCCGGCTGCAAGGCGAGCGTCTGCGATCCGGTAGATTGCGTACAGCAATGACCCGTCGAGCAATTGCTCACGGATTGCGCTGACTGCCGGGCACAGAAAATGGTTAACGCGGGCTACGCCGTCGATCGCTACATAGTCCGGTATAGCAACGAAGTTGCGGAAGGCGCCATTGGCTATGACGAAGTCAACCGCTTGGTGGAATAGCTCGCTTGTAAGTAGGGAGTCGGTCGTAGCCTGGGGCTGTGCTTCGTGTGCCCGGTTCAGGTGTAGAGCGAGGGATGGCATAAGTTCGGCTGTGAAGTTGGAAGTGTTCCAGTTCTCGGCAAATTTTCGGTAATCAGCCAGATTCTTAGCGGTAATTTTGTATTCTGGTCGATGCGAAAGAGCTTCAAACGCATAGCCGAGTTTATATAGATAATCTTGTATCGTGCCAGCATACGCGACCACGGTCAGAACGGATGCGGGATAATCTCGGGCGAGCTCGATGCTTGCGCGTATTTCATCCTCAGTAAACAACCGGCGGCGCCTGGTGGTGCGATCAGCATCATCTATACGAAAAGAAAGTGCTGCATCCTGATAGCCGATTGCTTTGTTTAGAATCGGCGCATATTCCTGTGCCGCTGCCGACATGCCGGCGGACAAGAATGGTTCATCTCTGGCGAACCGTTCATGAAAGTAACGTAGTACCTCATCGCGCGGTAGAAGTAACTGGTTTGCTCGCGCGAAATTCTTTCGTACCTGGTTCATGGCTGCCACAGGCACATCTTCATCATTGCGCTCGATCCTCGCCGGGCCATTGCCGTAAGGTGTCTCAAGCATCGATTCTGGAAGCCGAACAGGTGAAGTGGATCTTCGGTTGGTGAGCCGTGCCTCTTCATCGACGGCGAAAATGCCACCTTCCAGTGCGTGGAGCGCTATCGGTATAAATTGAACCGGGGATGGTTGGGCCGCGTGTTCGCCGCCGCTATTCTCATATGTCCTCATGTGAATAATATATAAGCATGTATGTAATAAACCCGCAAGTAAATGGATGATGGTATGTCAAGTTCATAGCCAGGCCGACAGTATAGTAGCTCGTATCTATTCAGCTGGCTCGATTTCGATATAATTGAAAGCAATGAAGCAGTTATGGCGGATTATCCGTTTTACGAAGGTATTGTGGCCATACTATGCGGCGATTTCGGCCGTGACGATATTGTTGTCGCTGATGACGCAGTTGCAGCCGCTGTTTGTCAAAGGCGCGGTTGATCAGGTAACGAAATTAGCCGGCGGCGGACATGTCAATGTGAGACTGGTCGCGGTCTTGGCTATCCTAATTTTCTTGACCGATGTTGGCCAAACAATACTCGGCAACATAAGTGGCTACTGGGGCGACATAATGTCAACCAGGCTGCAGAAGATTTTGAGCGAGCGCTACTACGAGCATGTACTCAGTCTGTCGCAACGCTATTTTGATGTTGAGTTAAGCGGCAAGCTCATTAACCGCATGAACCGCGGTATTGCGCAGATCGGTAACTTCATGCAGACGCTTAGCAATAACTTCCTGCAATTTATTTTCAGCACGGTTTTCTCGCTTATGGTCGTCAGCTATTTTAGTTGGCAGGTGGGTCTTATGCTCCTTTTGCTCTATCCGATCTTCATGCTTCTGACGGCGCGCACGAGCAAGAAATGGCAAGCCTGGCAGAAGAAGATTAATGCGAAATACGATATAGCCAGCGGCCGATACACCGAAGCGATCGGACAGGTACGGGTGGTAAAAAGCTTTTTGCAGGAGCGCCGTGAATTGGAATTCTGGCGCAAAATGTACGACAAAGTAATTGGTTTTACAAAGCCGCAGAGCGTGCTCTGGCACGGCCAGGATATTCTGAGACGGCTGGTACTGAACGTTATTTTCCTCGGTGTCACTGTCTATATATTTGTCCAGACGGCGCGCGGGCAATACACCATTGGTACCATGGTCTTGCTAATTCAGTATGCATCGCTGATTCGCATTCCGCTGTTTACGGCCAGCTGGTTGGTCGACACAACCCAGCGGGCAGTCGCCAATACCAAAGACTATTTTGATGTTATGGACACTAAGCCGGAAGTGGTTGACAAACGAGGCGCACGGGAGCTCAAAATTACCAAGGGTGAAATTGCATTTGAGACTGTCAGCTTTGGCTACGACAAAGACAAGCTGGTGCTGCAGCAGGTGAGTTTTACGGCCCAACCGGACGGCAAAGTTGCACTGGTCGGTGAAAGTGGCGAGGGCAAGACGACACTCACCAACCTCTTGCTGCGCTTATATGACGTAACGTCCGGCCGGATTTTAATCGACGGCCAGAATATTCAGGACATTACACAGGCCTCACTTCGGAAAAACATTGGCATTGTATTCCAGGACCCGGCGTTATTCAGCGGCTCAATCCGAGAAAATATTGCCTACGCCAATCCTCATGCTTCAGAAAAAGAAATTACCGCTGCGGCAAAAGCAGCAAATGCGCATGACTTTATCAGCCAGTTTGAAAAGGGCTACGATACCGAGATTGGCGAGCGCGGGCTGAAACTTTCCGGCGGCCAGAAGCAGCGGATTGCGATTGCCAGGGCCCTGCTCAAAGATGCGCCAATCCTCATTCTGGATGAAGCGACATCGAGTTTGGATAGTAAAAGCGAGCACATGGTCCAGGAAGCGTTGCAGCGGTTGATGAAGGGCCGGACGACGCTAATCATTGCCCACCGGTTGAGTACGATCCAACTCGTGGACCAGATCGTTACGCTGCGCAACGGCCGGGTAGATGAGATGGGTACGCCGGCAGAACTCCGGAAAACGGGCGGCATCTATGCCGAGCTGCTCAAGCTCCAGGAACGGCACACCGAGCTGGCGAAAGAGCAGCTGAAAGAATTTGAAATCGCTGGCTAGCGTGCGATAAAATGTCGTATACTTGAGATATGAGAAAGGCAGTGAGGGCGATTGTCTTTAAGGATAATAGCTTGCTGGTGATGAAGCGCAACAAATTCGGCAAGCAGTATTACACATTGCCCGGGGGCGCCATTGGCATTGGCGAATCAGCGGAAGCTGCACTCAAGCGCGAAATGCAGGAAGAGACAGGCCTCGAGCTCGGCGGCAATCGCTTGGTGTACCTTGAGGATGCGGGCGATCCGTACGGCGTTCAGTATGTATACATGGTGGATTATGTCGGCGGCGATCCGAAACTTGACCCCAATTCTGATGAGGCAATGATCAACGCACTCGGCAAGAATTTGTACGAGCCGCTCTGGCTGTCCGTACGTGATTTGGCTACATCAGTGTTTATATCAGAGCGACTGAAGCGCGCGATTCTGAAGGGTGTAAAGTCCGGTTTTCCGGCGCAACCAGTGGATATTTCGTAAAAGGAGTAGGTAATGGCAAAACGAGGAGAACGGATCTTTGCATGGGTGGGGGTAGTTGTAGCAGTTGTGTCAGCGGTCGCGTTGACCGCGGCGGTCGTCATCCAACAGGTGATCGCCGACCGTAGCACGCAAAGTCAGCTGCAGGACGCAAGCAGCCAATCACAGTCGGCACTGGCGTGCGTTGACAATGCGACTGAGCAGGAGCTGGCTGCGCCGGCGAAACTTACGGTTACACAACCTGTTACACAGCTGCAAGTAACTGATCTGAAA
>CAZPPY010000055.1:0-6742 GCA_964588575.1 uncultured Candidatus Saccharibacteria bacterium | reverse complement strand
ACGTTGTAGCTGGCGGTACGCCGCCTTCAATTGATGTAACCTACAACATCGGTGTCGCCAGCGCTACCGGCTGTGTCATTTCTACCCGGGTTGACCTCTGTTCAGCACTTGCACCTGCCTATATTGCCGACTTACCAACTGATCCAACCAGCGGTTCTGTCACCGGCGGTTCAACTCCGTGCGCTGGCGGCACAACAGCTTACAGCACTGGCTACACGATCACACAAAACAATGGTCGCTTCACGGTTGCCGCACCAAGCGCTGAGGGCGGCACAACCATTAGCGTAACGCGGTAAATCAAAGAAAGGTGGGAACTATGAAAACAACCGCAAAAATCAGACAACAGGGCTTCACGCTCATCGAACTCCTGGTGGTCATCGGTATTCTGGCTATTCTCTTGGCCATTACCTTGATCGCTATTAATCCGAACAAGCATTTTCAGGATTCGCGCAATACACAGCGCTCGTCGAACGTCTCGGAAATCCTGAATGCGATTTACGAGTATGAGTCAGCTAACAACGGCAACCGGCCGGCTTCCGTCACCGATGTGACGACCACGATGCCGCTCGGCAAAGCGACACAGCTCTCAGCCTCCGCCGTCGCGTTTGCCAGCCCGACCGTCACTTTCACCGTTACCGGCAACACGATTGCCGTCGGCAGCAGCGCACTGGTAAGCGGGTGTGATCAGACGGCTGACAACGGCACCTTCACCGTAACAGCCAGCAGCGCAACATCGCTTGACGTTACCAACTTGAGTGGTGTCGCTGGCGCAACCGGCTGTAAGATCGATAGCGCCATCAACGTTTGCCCCGACGTAGTCCCAGCATATATTGCCGACATGCCGATCGACCCAACCACTGGCACGATCAACACGGGTTCATCCCCATGTGCCGGCGGCGTAACATCGTATACCTCAGGCTACACGATTACGCAGACCAACGGCCGCTTCACCATTGCTGCTCCAGCAGCAGAAGGCGGCTCGTCCATCAGCGTTACTCGCTAACGTACGGTAACTGTTAAAACAGCCTGGACAGAAATCCAGGCTGTTTTATTTGTTGACTTTTCTACCCCAATATAATTATCATTAAGCATAAGAATAAAAGGGCACCGCTTTATATGAACATGTATCAAAAGACGCGAAAGAAAAACATTTCACAAACTGGCTTCACGCTCATTGAACTCCTGGTGGTCATCGGTATTCTGGCTATTCTCTTGGCCATTACCTTGATCGCTATTAATCCGAACAAGCATTTTCAGGACGCTCGTAACACGCAACGCCGATCTGACGTCTCGGCTGTGCTCGATGCGATTTACGAATACGAATCAGCCAACAACGGTACGGCGCCGCCAGCTGTCCAGAATGTGACGTCAACCGCGGCTTCGATTTCCAAAGGCAGCACTGCTTCCTCACCAACGGGCACATCGTTCTTAAGCCCTAGCCTGACGTTCACCGGCTTAACTGGTAACACCATTACTTCAGGTATGGTCACGGTGACTGGCTGTAGCCAGACAGCCGACAACGGCACCTATCAGGTAACAAGCGGCACCGCTACGACAATTGTTGTCACCAACACCAATGCCAGCTCTACCAGCGCAACCGGCTGTAGTATCCGCACCGGTGTCAATCTCTGTACTGACCTTGCTCCGACATACATTGCCGACGTGCCGAAAGATGCGACTACCGGTACTGTTACCGGCGGTTCGACGCCTTGCACCGGCACGTCATACGATACCGGTTATACGATCTCGCTCAGCAGCGGCCGCTACACCGTCAATGCTCCAGGCGCTACCGCAGACGGCGGTGCAACTGTCAGCGTTACACGCTAACGTTTCGGTCACACTTACTAACACAAAACTCCCAGGATAATCCGGGGAGTTTTGATGTAAAGCACGGTGACTGACCGCGTACTACAGTTTGTTGAGCAGCCTGTCGATCTTACGGATGCGAGGATCCGAACTCGAGGCAAGTGCGTACTCAAACGCCAAATTGACACTCTTCACGGGTGCAACTCCTTTGCTTTTTTACTTTTGATATTGTTTGTTTGTGATTTGTAATCTTCCAAAAGGTTGATTATCACAACAATTTCCATTATACATAAAAAACCTTATTTGTCAAATAAAACTACCTCTTCCGTACATGCTGTGAACATCCCCACAGCAGTCAGAAACGCTTCTGGTATAACAATGGATATAAGCGAGGTGAGCAGGTGGATCATTTATTCGAGTCAGGGCACCCAATAACGTCAGATGAGCCGGAATCGCACGGCAATCATCTGCCAACCTGGACCAAGATCGACATGGAGGCAATGCTACCAGACGGCTGGCACGAAGCATGGCTTTGGCCACACCTACCTGGAGAAGCCGGCCGGCATATAGGAACTATGGATTTGCTTGAATCAGTTGCATGCCATATCGTTCCATCCGGCCGTATCGTTTGGGGCGACCTTGATTACCTGGTGGCCCAGGGCTTGCCGCTCGATTACCAGGACATTCGTTACGATGACTTAACCCCGCTCCGTGCGAAGCGCGACCAGCAAATAGTACCTACAGAAGCAGATCCATTCATCGCCATCTATAATTACGGCCGCCCGGCGCGCGCGGCCAACCTGGCAACACGCATGACCTTCACAATGCACGCCGGCATTATCCACGGCATCATGCCGCGCAGCATCTTCGCGGCCATATCAGGCCAGCCAGAAAATACCATAGAAGAAATGAGTACGTACCAAGTCGGAAACAATCTGGTCGCTGTAGCTGCTTCCGCGCCGGTCTCGCATCCTGCCATTCCTGACGACACGCATATCTGGCTCTGGCCAATGCCCGCCGCTCACGGCGAAGACATACAAACCGTAAACGCCTGAAACGCGACAGTATCTTTACCGTGCAGCAATGTCATCATGGCTTTGCAGCCACTCATCCATACTGGCACATGCCTCAGTGAGCCGCTCAGTAAACTGCAATCGCCGCCACTCTTCTAGGCCAGTCGGCATTCCATTCGTCAGCCGGTCGATAAATATATCGACGACCGGAGCATACTTCCGCGTCAGTTTTAGCCGGCGAGCCGGATCGGTGACTTCATCCAGCCGCAGTGCATTCGCCGCAAAATCAAAAAGCTTGATAGGCAGGACGTCAGAATCCTGGATAACAAGATGTACATGCTCGGCGTATAACCTGTTTTTACCGTCGGCCGTAACCGGCAGTCCCTGGGCGCTCAACACTGCGGCAAAATCCGGGTTCGTCAGGGCGAAAACGATATAGGCCGCCTGATCGCCAAACCGTGCTGCAAGATAATCGAGCGCTCGCGTTTTTGTATCACCGCCAACAATACCAATCTCCGCCGCCTTCGCTGCAAGCTTGTCAGCCTGGTCTTCAACGGAATCGTGTAATAACGCGGCGACGATCTTTCTGCTATCCAGTTCCTGAGAGACTGTCAAAACATTGCGCGCAACGTCCAGCGGATGTTCGGGATACGGCGTCCCATCCGGGCGGGCATTCTGATCGCCGTGCAGTTCGCACATAAGCCATACTGCATCGTCAAGCTGTTGCCGCTCTTCGCCTTCAAATACGGTGTCTAGCGTTGCCTGGAACTCAGCCACGGCCTCAAGCGTGCTCGGATGGAGATTATATGCTATTTGATCATGAGAGTTAGGGGTAGCTTCCATGGTGCTATTAAGACAACCATGAAAGTCAATGTCAAGCATCGCCGTCTTCTATGCTCGGAATCAGTATGGTAGATAGAAAGCTGCATGTTCTTTAAGACTAGAACCACTTCTTTTTCTTGCAGTATATATACATCACGGCTGCAAGCAGCACCGACAGCACCAAAAGCATGATGAATGTCGTGTACCCACCAAAGAACTTCCATGCTCCCACCTCTATACCGCCTGGCAGCGGCACGTTCATACCGTACAGGGCGCCGATAACCGTGACTGGAATAGTAAAGGTAAATATAAGTGTAAGCACGGTTAGCGTCTGGTTCGTCCGCTCCGTACTCATGGTAAAGTCGGCATCTTTGTAAATCTCGACTGTCTCCTGTGCTTCGCCGATGACTTCCCATAGCTTGTTGACCGTTTTGGTAGTATTGGAATAATACTTTGCCATGTCTGCACCAGCAAATGATTCGATTTGCTCGGTCAGGTCGCTCAATACTTCGCGCTTCGGACCAATAATCCGCATCAAACGCACGATTTTCTGCCGCATCTTCCCTATCTCTTGGGCGTCGGAGCCACTATCATCAAAGACCGAATCCTCTAGATCATCCAGTTCATTCACCACACGGTACGTCATGATCGAAATCTCATCTAGTACGTTCCCTATCAGTAGAAAAAGCAGATACGCCGCACCGCGCTCAAAGCACGTTTTGCCGACTTCCGGATCCTTTGCTGCACGATAAAATCCAGCCAGCGACGCATCTTCCCGGCTATGTATAGTGATGACGTAATCTTTACCCAGAAAGACGCCAAGCTGACCAAAGGTGATTTTACCCGCAGCCGCATGATAAATAGGGCAGTGGATGACAAAGAATAAATACCCCTTCCCTCGCTCCACCTGATTGTGTTGCACCGGCTGCACACTTTCTTGCAGGTGGATCGGGTGCAAACCGTATTTGTGCTTCAGGTCGTCCAGCACCTCGTCGTCCGGCTTCCCGACATCGATCCAGGTAACTCCGCTGTACGTAAGTTCGTTGTGTTGATGTTGTTTGTTTGTCGTTTCCATTACTCACTATAGTACTGGAAGCTTGCGTAGATAGACAATGGCCAGCGGCAAGGAGCACTCTAGTCGATCACTTCAGCGAGCAGATCAGGAAAGGCGTCTGTTTTCATGTCGCTCAAGCAGAAATGCCCATAATGGTGAAAATCGCGAAACTTTGCCGCCGGCAGTTTTTCGCGCAGAAAATCTACCGAGTCGGTAACGTCTTTGTTGTCGTTATCCGACGCGAACACCGTAAAGCTACCAGCCTGGGCCGTAATTGCCGGGTTCAATATGAAATCGAAGAAAACCGTGTCTTCCTCGTGGCTCAGGTTCAGCCAAGGCGCCACCAGTACAACTTTCGCCACACGTAGCTCTGGCCGCTCGCTGAGGTATCTCACCAGAAAGCCGCCACCCATGCTATGACCCACGAGTGTCGTTTCCGGTGTTCGATCAAAGCGCTCAAATTCTTTCACCCACGGCTCCCACTTCATCTCATATGTATTGGCCACCTCGGGCGTATCAGCTTTTATATCATGCAGCTGCAGCTGGCGCTGTAGCCATGGCAACCAATGGTTGTTGCTTGGCGATGGCTCATTCGGATCATAGTCCTCATTCTTAGTATATAAACCATGCAGAATAATGGCGTTCTTCATAGTACGAAGTATAGCAAAAGCCCTATGAAAGTTATGTAAGATGTACTTCCGGTCCATCTTGTGCATTGTGTTACTGCCTTACATTTTTGTTGCAGTATCTGCACTAGTGTTGTATAACAATTCCCATTGATTATGGGCCACGAAGATACTCCCGGCGACCGGGAACAGGATAGAGGAATAAGCCGCAGGAACATCCTGAAAGCTTGCGGAGCCGTGCTTCTTGCGGCCACCGGCATTGAGGTATTTTACAAAGCTGCTACAGAATGGGTTCCACAAGTCCATCTGCGAACAGACGACCTTGAGTACCTTGATGGGAGCAATGATGGTACGTTCCCGGTTCCGGACGATTCCCAACTGGTCAATAGAAAATTGCCAGCTCAGCCTACACCGACCCCTACCCCCGTACAAAACCCAAACCCGACAGAAGCACCACATCCGTCGAATACTCCTACGCCCACCCCAAAACCGAAACCAAATCCTACGCCAACTCCTCAGCCCCGCAAGCCAACACCAACCCCATCCAAGCCCAATAACCCCAATGCAAAAACCCCGTACAAAACAAATACGCCAGAAAAGGGCGATAATTCGATGCGCAAGTTGTTCTGGGAGCGGCTGAACAATTGGTTTGGTCCATATTTCAACCAGCGTGATGCTGAGTGGTACGACGACCCTCTTGGAAACGTCGGCCGAAAAGGAACGATGGGCAGCTCTGGCTGTTTGGTAGCTTGCGTGGCTATGGTGTGGAGCCATCTTACCCACGAATATCGCACACCGAAAGACGTTAACAAGCACAAGGACTTATTCGGCGCGGGCTCCATGGCGATGAATGACCCCCTGCCTACGCTCGGAGGACACAAGCCAAGAGAATACCACGACATTTCATTTGATACACTGCACGCCTTATCAAAGCAGGGAAACGCGCTCATTCTGGAGCTCGTCTGGATAAATAACAGTGGCGAAAACGTATATCACTACGTCGTAGGAACCAATCTTGATACCGATGGTACTTTACTTATTAACGACCCTTGGTTTGGCGGAGCAATTGGCGTCCGATACGGCCAATACTGGAGCAATAACAACTTTACCGGGAGAGCATGGGCATATAAATAGAGCAAAACTCTTCCTTTGGCCGGGCACTTGTTTTGGTTGCGGGGCCAGGACAGCGGACTTTGTCCTTCTCCAGAAAAGCTTTCTCGGAATACATTCCTGCGAGAGCTTTTCTTATGCCGAACCTGGGACCTATGCCCACGCTTCGCGCGTGCTGGTCCCAGGCTCGGACTTGGCTCACAGCAAAGAAAAAAGACCCACCACATGGTGAGTCTTTTTTCTTGGTTGCGGGGCCAGGACTCGAACCTGGGACCTCATGGTTATGAGCCATGCGAGCTGCCGCTGCTCCA
>CAZPPY010000054.1:0-6764 GCA_964588575.1 uncultured Candidatus Saccharibacteria bacterium | reverse complement strand
GAGCCAAGCCAAGATATTTGAATGAAAGTCCAGTAAGCATTTAGGCTACTGGACTTTTGTTATAATCGAAGGTAATTATGAAGAAGGTTGCTAAGCTAATCGTAATCGGACCTGATAAAAAATACCTGCTTCTATATAGGGCTGGTCACCCTATATTTGGTAATGACCCTGATCTTCCTGGAGGAACTTTAGAAGAAGACGAATCCACGCTCGACACTATGATTCGCGAAGTGCAGGAAGAAATAGGCCTCATTGTAGATAAAGACAGGCTTGAAGAACTATACTCTGGCAGCAGCTACTCACGAAGAGGCACACATTATTCATTATTTCTATCTAACCTCGATAAAAGGCCCAACATTATACTAAGTTGGGAGCATTCGTCTCACGAATGGTTAGAGAGAAATGACTTTCTTGAAAAAGCCAAGAACGCCCGCGATACGTATATGAACATGGCCTACGATGTTGTCGGCAAAGTAAGTTCGTGACCTGCAAGCTGAGCCATACGCATTTTTACCTCTGTTAAATCAGAAGTCCTTTTGTTGATTTATATATTGTAAGTTTTCTATTTTTATACTATTGTATGCTAATGCACGCTTTGGGTCAAAATCGAGCTAGGGAAGCCATGCGAGGTACACCCGACCCTTCGCTTGAATTTAATGAATGCAGATCGCACCATGTACATGATTTTGAGCATAGCATCATTGTCCTCTACAGTGATCCTCAGCTTAGCCTTGCCGAAGCTGCAGTATCCGATAGTGGTTCAACGGTAAGAATATACCAAGATGCTGCTGTGGAGTTGGACAGCGAGCAACTGTCGCATCCAGATATATACAAAGTCGTTGTTGCTGCATTTCGAAAACGATTCGGTAAAGCATCAGACGACGAAAGTGTACCCCGAAGCACGTTTGATGATACGCTTGGCGGCAATCCAGATGCCTATCTCAGCCGGCGGGCAGTAGCAACATACTCTATGTTGACGGAGCCATCATCGAAACGGATTACTGTTGGCCCGGTCGTTGATAACCTATGTCGAGCCATACGCGAAGGCGAATGCGGCTTTCATTGCCCACTTATCGACTTTAAAGGTGAGGCCTGGCAGCTTAGCCAGTTTTATGGGAGCGTACAAAGCTACCTAGCGCTTCCCGCAGTTCAGCGGCGCATGCAAGAAGACCCCAGCTATTATCAAGTTACGTTGCAGATATCCGAGTTCTTGGATGGAGACGGCAGCATGCGCGGAGACGGTACAACCCAGACATTTGGCGCAGATGGCATAGCACGGCTAGTGGGATCACTAGATATTAGTCTCGGCCTTTTCCGGGATGCCCTTACGTATGAAGCAAGCTATGGCCAGTACCTTACGTTTGACGAATTGCCCCAGGTTCGTGCTGGCTCAATTTATTAGCACTTTAAGCTTCAGTACTACGAAGAAGCTTATGCGAAGTTTCGTCATCTATTAAATCGAATTCCTGCTTTCGAAGCACTTCTATCAATGGGAGCCAGATCGCATTTTCTCTATCTGTTAGAGGTCGGACCTCTAAAGCCCTGCGCACCATTATTCGCTGCATGTACCACCACACCACGCCAGAAAAGTTCGCCGACTACTTTAGAGAATGCTGCTTCAGATTTTCCACACCGGAATTATTCTGCGAAAAAACATTAATTCTTGTACCAACACGTTAACATTACCCCGAATGCTAAGTTGCTAAATTCGCTCTATAATGTTATAATAGAATAATGAATCCTGATAATACTATCGAACAAATAGTTGCCGAGCGTGCAGAACGCTACAATACCTTATTCGCTGACGAATTGTCTGTCTATACGCCAACAGAGGAAGCACAAGTAGGCATAAGCGGATTGACACGGGCAACGCTGCGCACTGGCGGCCGTTCGCAAGAACTGCGCCAGCATTTAAGCGATCTCGATCAAATTATCAGTACTATTCTTCTAGAACATGACCAGGCAAGCCGCCAGGATGGTAACTCCTTATTCGCATTCATGAACGACGATTCACGACGAGTGATGACAGACGTTACAACGCAAGTTTTTACCCAATGGGAGCTGGCATTAAACCGGCGCGGTCATGACTTTCTGCTTGATACTCCAAACAGTACTTCGCGCTGGCTGGTTGTTGAAACTGCCGCAGCGGTCATGGCCGCTAATACTCCCGATCATGGATTTAATTTGAACAGCAGCCAGGGTGACCGTGAAGACTTTGCTTCAATTATTGCAAGCTGGGGGCCCGAATATGTACGTCGTTGGTTTGATGGCTCAATAATCCGTGATTGGCTACAGCGCCAAGGCATACAAGGTGGCGAGCAGGATGCTTGGCTGGAGCAATTTACCCCAAAAATGCTGAAAGAGCTGGCAAGTACATCGTTAGGAAATCCCATAGGTGCCCTTGAGCGCGTACGACACAACTTCGATGTGGTCCTGTCCGATGAAAACCTCATTACAAAGCTTGGCTGGAGCAGAAAAGATATACGGACCCTTTTCACGCCGAGCTTGCGCAGATTTTTAGCGCTCCGTTACAGCGATGCGGAAAAGGCCATGGGTCAGATCCATCAAAATATTAGCGAACTATTAAGTACCGAGAACTTGGCGTCAGAGCTTGGCTGGGATCCAAGCAAGGTGCTCGCAGTTTTCACTCCTGGTATACGACGATATTTCGCTGTCCATAACATAGCTGACGCGCTTGGTGGAGCGCGTAAATTACAGCACAACCTCGATGTCGTGCTCACCGACGAGCATATCGCTGAAAAACTTGGTTGGGATATAGCACGAGTTAAAAAGGTGTTCACGCTCAGGCAACGCGTAGTATTTGCAAAAAGCTACACAAACGATCCGCTAAAGGCTATAGAGAAAGTTGAAGATGCGCTGCACAATGAACTTACAAACGAGCGCATCGCCACTATTCTTGGATGGGACGAACATGAAGTGCAACGCATATTTACGCCAGGGCTTCGCAGGAGAATAGCTATGTACAACCCGTTCCAACCACTTGATGCAGTACGCCGAATAAGGCGTAACCTGATGACAACTTTTCAAACACTCAATCTTGCCACTGGCTTAGGTCGCACCGAACAAGAGATAGAGATGGTCTTTACCCCGTTCGCAACCAGAGTATTGGCCGCTAATTATCCGTTACGCCCGTTGGCAGCAGCAGAAAAATTTTTGCACGATGTTGTCGTTACGCTCAGTGACAACGGTATCGCTCGTGGCACTAACCTACGAGAAGATGAAGTTGGGCAGATATTTACGCTTGGTTTGCGGCAACGGTTCGCCCTGCGACACCCCAGGGATCCGCTTACTGCATGCCATGCGTGGCTCGAGGGCAAGCTTTCGCTGGGCAAGCGCCACGACCGAGCTCTCGATAATAAGCTGCTCAGCATGGGCAAAACTCCACCTTCTAGATTCAGCCAGTAGGAGGATGGTCTTCTAAAACTATAAACCTTGTAACCTCTGTTCAGTTAACAGAGGTTATTTTGTTTCTTGGTACCTTAAAAGTTAGGCGGATCGAATCGAGTCTGGGTGTTTGCTATGCTTATGACATGAGTGGCATACAATACCCGCCAGTTGTAGTGGTCGATGAAAACGATAATGAAATCGGCTCAGCAATGCTAACTGAAGTGTTAGAGAAAGGTCTGTATCACCGTATCGTATCGGTCTTTGTACAAGACGAATCTGGGCGCATGCTTTTGCAGCTACGGGGACCAGAGGTCAAGGTTTTCCCAAACTGCTGGGACCAAGCCGCAGGTGGCCATGTAGATGTTGGTCACACTTATGAGCAAACGGCAATCAATGAGGCCGAGGAAGAGCTTGGGTTGCGTGATATCAAACTAGAAATCCTAGGCACTCACTGTTCCAACACTCCTGACGGCAATCGGGTTGTAAACGAGTTCGAACGCGCATTCCTAGTGCAGATTCCCCATGGCACACCTTTGAAGCCGCAAGCCGATGAGATTACATCACTGCGTTGGGTTGAGCCAGCCGAGCTCAAGTCGGCAACAATGGAGCATCCCGAAGAGTTTACACCGGGCCTGTTATATTGCCTGAAGACATACTTTCCAGATCTTAGCTAACTAGACATTTGGAACTAGCAACAATTGACCACATTTCCAACAAAACACCTTTAAATTGGTTCCGAATCATCCCCCGTAGCAGAGCCATAAGCATTTTAACGTTGGTTCATATAACAGTGGTTTTTGTTTCTGACGTGATAGAAATTTTGAAAGTAATAGGAATAAAGTAGCGAGAAGGTTGCTGTGAAATAGTGGGATTCCCGTAAGGGAAGCGTACGACTTGACTGGTCAAGCCGCACGCTTTTTAGGCTTATTGCCCTTTCGCTTGTCGTCGACGGTTAGCAAACGCCACAGCAATGAATACCACTAACGATACAATAAATGCGCAAAGCGCAAATATTGCCAGTGGCCCCCTTTGCTCACTCGGTATCAGTGTACGAACTGGGATCCAGTCGTAAGAACCCGAGAGCGCGCCGAGAATCGCCGCAGAGACTCCGGCCGCCGCCAAGGCGACCAGGCAAATCACCCAATCGATGGTTCGCATCGATCCCTACCTTCCGGTATACCATTGGCAATCATAGTCGCCTCCGGCACCGATCATCAAAAAATTAATAAACGCTGCCGAGGGCGACACCTTCTCGCATGTCAATGTGCGCATACGAACAATATCCGTATATACATTTTTATTTTATTTTAATAAGCAATAAATATTAATATTAATCTGTTGAACATATTTTCGTCTGGTATGATTACTGGTAAGGCAAAACGTCTATTTAAAGGAAAGAAAAGCTATGGAGATTCTAGCGACCTGGCCGGTGCTTGTCGCATTGAGCGTCCTCACGTACTCGATCTCAGTCCTTCTGCAAAAGGTTATTTTACGTCACGACAAGAGCGATCCAGTTGCGTTCGCTATCATCTTTCAGTCGTTGGTTGGGTTGGTTATTTTGGCCGCTGCATTGACCCATGGGTTTGCCGTGCCAAACCTGGCCAAATATTGGCTCAATGTGCTGATTATGGTTACGCTGTACGGTGGCGCAAATGTAATTATCTTTAAAGCGCTCAAAGTGATTGACGCATCAACATTTACCATCTTGTTTGCATCACGAGCATTTTGGACGATAGCTGGAGCGTTACTCTTTCTCGGCGAAGGCTACTCGTGGGCACGGTTGGTGGGAACGTTGCTGATTATCATGAGCATTGGGCTGGTGTCATGGAAAAAACAAAAAGTCGGGCTGGGCAGAGGAGAACTATTGGCTCTACTCGCCGGGCTTCTGTTTGGTTTAGCTTTCGTGAATGATGCGTTTATCATTCAAGGATCGGATGTTCTATCGTACGAAGCGATCGCGTTCATCTTGCCAACCCTTGGCATACTCGCCGTTCAACCGAGATCAGTGAAAAAAATGCCGCACCTGTTATCGAAGGGCTTCTTGGTAAAATTGCTTGCGCTTTCCGTCCTGTACGGAGCATCAGCTGTTACCGTTTTTATGGCTTACAAAGTCGGCCATAATGCGGCCCAAATAGCACCGCTTGTGCAGACAACCACGGTCGTGACCGTTATACTTTCGATAATTTTCCTTGGAGAGAAAACATCTTTAGTGCGCAAGTCGATAGGTGCAGTCCTGAGCTTCGTGGGTGTCGTGCTGGTTGGATAGCACGAGTCATAATATAGTTAAGACAATAGTCAAGGAGTTGCTTAATGACGAATCAACGCCACATGGTACGTGCAGCCGTATATCTTGTAATCGAAAAGGATGACGACGTACTATTGCTTCGCCGTTACAATACTGGATACCGCGACGGTGAATATACGTTGCCAGCAGGGCATGTCGAAGCAAACGAGACCTTTATCCAAACCTGCGTCCGCGAGGCCAAAGAGGAAGTATGTCTTGATATAAAGCCGGAGGATTTGAAATTAATACACGTGATGCAGCGCCACGAAAATGGCGTGGATGTCATTGATTACTACTTCCAGGCAAAGAAGTGGGCAGGCAAGCCTAAAATCGGTGAGCCGCATAGGGCCGACGATGTGCTTTGGGTGTCACGTGACGAGGTTCCGAGCCGGGCAATTCACTTTGTTAGCAAGGCTCTCAGACACGCCGCAGCGGCCGATCCATTTTCACACGACGGTATCAAGGCAAATGCATCAACAGAACAACAGACTTGATATGACTAGATCAATCATAGAAAACATGTAAAGGAAAAGTTTATGAAAAAAGAAGAGGTACAAAAATATAACGAAATCATTCGCTTACTGGGAAATGAACTTCGTGCGTTAAGCGACACGCTTACCGTAGCCGCAGGCAGTATCAACCACACCAAGAAGCTCAACCCGTATGACCTGCTAACAGAACTTGATGTTGCGGTGGAAGATCGCATCACTACGAAACTACGGAGCATTGATCCAGGTGTGCCAGTTGTTGGCGAGGAACGAGGCGGCAATCGCATGGACAGACGCTACTGGCTGATGGATCCGATCGACGGCACTATACACTTTGTTCGCGGCAATCCATTTTATTGCTTTATGACAGCGTTCATTATTGATAATGAGCCAGTCGTCAGCCTGATATACAACTTTGCTACACGCGAATTGTTTCACGCCATCAAAGGCCACGGTGCATACTGCAATAATGAACGGCTGCACGTCAGCATCCGCCCCGTCCGGGAGGCGGTGATTCAGACGGAAATCAATCTCCATAATAATCGCAACGTACGGCGTAAGCAGCTGCTCTCAACCAAATACCG
>CAZPPY010000053.1:0-6781 GCA_964588575.1 uncultured Candidatus Saccharibacteria bacterium | reverse complement strand
ACTGAGCTATGCCGGCACGATTACCGCATAAGTGTATCAAAACAGAGGTCAAATGACAACTGCCGGCTTGCCGGTATATGATGATACAATCAAGCAATGGCGTCATTTAAAATTGCATTCTCGAACATCTGCCAGGGGTTGTGGTATCAGGGCAAGAAAAACGAAACGCATGTCTATAGCAAGTACTGGCCCTCCGCTTTTCAAGAGCAATACCTGGCGCTCCAACCTGATATACTCTGCTTCGCGGAAGCACCACTCGACGACGAGCAAGGTAACAGCCAGTTCGTAGAGGCAGCGGCCAAAAGTATGGGCGCGGTGAGCTGG
Organism: uncultured Candidatus Saccharibacteria bacterium; assembly: GCA_964588575.1. Taxonomy (GTDB): domain Bacteria; phylum Patescibacteriota; class Saccharimonadia; order Saccharimonadales; family UBA4665; genus JANWHZ01. The sequence continues at coordinate 6,457 of CAZPPY010000053.1, read as the reverse complement.
TACACTGACCTGCACGAAAAGTCATGGCTCATGGAAGGAAAATATTACGGCACGGCGATCATCAGTAAATATCCACTCGACGACTACGAAGTACTAAAGCTACAGGCGCCCCACATTGAAGCCGACCGGCCTGACGGTACGCACTGGATACTGCACAGTAAGAGTGTTCAAGCGGCCACTGTCCACCTGCCCGGACAGGACGTTCGTCTCTTTAACCTCCATTATTTTCCACTGCACTATTTTTCCCGCTCGTTAGGTGAGCCTGAGTTTGAGCCGACGCGGCGGCAGCTGGTCGAATATATACAGGCGAGCCAGTCTATGCCGGCACTGGTGGCGGGTGATTTCAATAATGACGATGATGACCTGCCGGCAGCGTTTCCCGAGCTTTTCAAAGATAATTTCCTGGCTGACGCAATCCAGTTTGGCCATGAGGAATTCGACGAGACATATAATGGCCGCCACCAACTAGACCACGTCCTGTACTCGCCGCAGGGCCTCGTACTTACCAATGCTAAAATTATCCGCGACAAAGCGGATCATCGTGGTATCTTGGCCGAATTTGATCTGAAGTAATGAGCTAAACGACGACGCGCGGCGGGCGGATGATACGCTTGGGCTTGCTGGAAGGAGTGATCATTTTCTTCAGCTTATCTTCCAGAATATCGGCGTCGGCTTCGCGGCCGTGTTGCCGGTAGGCCTTGATGAGCAGGTTATATGCTTCTTTATTCGTCTCTAGTTCAAGCGCCTTTTCCAGTTCCAGGAACATGATCTTTGTGTTACCCAGTTTTTCCTGTACTTTGGCATATGCTACATGGCGTGCAGCCAGATTATCCTCCATCTTGAGTGCTTGTTCAAAGGCAATCGCGGCCTTTTCATAATTTTCAGTTTCGTAATAAATCAATCCCAGATTGTGCAGGGCCGACGGTGTAGCTTCGATACTGCTGGCAATCTCGAAGCAGTCAATCGCGTCGCGGTATTCTTTTTGCTTGGCGTATAGGATACCCAGGCGGTTATAGGCAGCTGCGTTGCGCTCATCTATTTTCAAAATAGTAAGGAGCGCTTTCTCAGCGCGCAAGAAGCGGTTTTCGCGCATTCCCTGATGTGCGATGTCCCATAGTTTGCCAAGGCGATTACCGACGCCGCGGGAAAAGGCGGCGAGCTCATCATCGTGGAGCCGTGCGTTCCAGTAGGCCAGAATTCCAAAAGCCCCAACGAGCGCGAGGTCTAGCATATAGATATGTATTATATCAGATTTTATCCGATGTCCGCTGTTCAGAGACTGAGCATGAAGTTCAGTGCGACCAGCTTCGGCTGGACGCTCATGAGCAGTTGCTGCTCAGCGTCGTGGACAGTGCTGAGAATGTGCTGCCAGCGTTTGGTAGTCGCCTGGTTACTGCCGTTTTTGAGGATCGCAATCTCTGCCATCCGGCCTAACATAAAAAGCGTATCCTGGAAAAGCTTTTTTTGCTTGCCTATATCATCGGTCAACAGCAAGCGTTCAAAGGTAGATTTCTGAAGGATGGAACGCGCAAGTTTGGCGGCATTTGTCAGAGGGTGGTCATCTTTCGCCTCCAGAAGGGCGCTCGCCAGGCCTGGCAGGTTGTTGCTCATGAGTAGTGCGCGGTCAATTTGTTCTTTTGCATATCCCTGGCCCGCAAAATATGAAGCCAGTAATCCTTCATCGGGAGGCTGTATGGCCAGTTGCTGGACCCGTGATCGAATGGTGGGCAGGATTCCTCTATCGCCCGGAGCGGTGAGGATGAGCATTGTACCCGCCGGCGGTTCCTCGATGGTTTTCAGGAGCGCATTTTGGGCTTGCGGCGTTAGCCGGTGCGCATCTTCCAGAATGACCACCCGTGCCGACCCGGTAGCTTTCAACATAAGGAAGTGGATGACGTCGCGGACACTCTCGATTGGGATACTGTTCTTGCCCTCTGGCACGGTGACGTGCTTGAAATATGGGTGATTTGGGAGTTTTTCTAGTGATGTCCCGAGTACGCTGCTGGCGATATATTGGGCAACGGTAGTTTTCCCTGCCCCCATTGGTCCGGTGATGAGCAGTCCTTGGGGACATTGCTCTATAATGCGCCGGATCGAAGCGTCGGTTGCCGGGTGGAGAGTGATGTCCATATGCCTATAATACCGTATGAAACGCTTCCGGTAACGGTGCCGTAAAAATCTTGCGCTCGCGGCTCGGAACCGTTATTTCTAGTTGTTCTGCATGCAAGTAGAGTCGCTCCGCTGGTGCGCCGCCATAGAGCGGATCTCCTACAATTGGATGGCCGATTTGCGCAAGATGTACGCGCAACTGGTGTGTGCGTCCGGTTTGAGGTCGTAGCTCCACGAGTGAGTATGTTTCGCCCTGTTCTCTAACCCAATATTCGGTGGTTGCTGATTTTCCATTACTGCCGGTACGGAATGTCTGCGGATGCTTTGGATTCCGTTCGATCGGCATGTCGATGATGGCGTGGTCGTGCGGCAGGTGTCCGCTTACGACTGCAAAGTATGTTTTGCGCACTTTGCGCTGCGAAAACTGCTTCTGCAGCCAACTCATTGCGCCGTTCGTCTTGGCGCAAATCATGACGCCCGATGTGGCGCGGTCCAGGCGGTGCACGATGCCGGCGCGTTCACCAAGCATGCCGCCCTTCAGGCGTTTGCGAACCCACGTCGCAACGGTCGCCTCGGTGTTAAATATCCCTTTTCCGTGCGATAGCACGCCGGCAGGCTTATGTATGACTACGCAATCACCGTCCTCGTACAAGACAGGCAGATCGATATCTGGAATATTATCCAGCTCCTTGATGTCGTAATCCACAAACACGCTGTCTCCCATGCGTAGCTTGTAGCCCGGCTTGAGTATCGGTTCTTCGTTGACACGTACTTTTCCATCCTCAATCAACCGTGTCGCATACGCCCGGCTGAGCTGTGGAATCAGCTCAATAACCTTCTGGTCAAGCCGCTGTGCCCATGAAATATTCAGGTTAGCCACTATTACCTACTCAAGTACGTCCACGACTTTTGCATTTGGAAGCTTTTTTAAATCCTCGGTCTTATAGCGAAAACTGCACGTGAAGCTTCCCGTGCCGCCAGTCAAGTACTCTTTTTCGAACAGCTTGGAGTCAAGATATATATCCATTCCTGGGTTGAAGACCCGCGCAGCGCCGACTGGCATACCGGTTGCGTCGACAAACTCTTCCGGCGTCGCCATTCGTACTTCGCCGCCAACCACGAATGTTAACTTGTTGAAGTCGAGCCGGCAGTCGTCGCGCCGCAGAACTGCAATATACTTGTCACCGGCACGCAGAATCATAGTAGACAGCCCGTCAGACATTCCAAGTCCCAGAAAGGCTTGCGTCTCAGCAGGTGTCTTTAGTAGCGGATGATCTTTTATCTCATGTCGCAGCCCTAGCTCGTCTAATTGCTTGCTGTATGCAACGATTGATTCATCTTGCTTCGCCGAAATCTGAGGGCGGAGACCGACGGCGCGCTGAACCTTAGCTAGAGTCTTATTAGCCACTTCACGCATGGCGGCTTCAGACGTCTCAAGCTTGGCTTGGATCGCTGCTTCATCGACATTCTCCAGGCGTTCCTGGAACTTCTGCAGGAATATGCGCATCTGTTCGGCTAGCGTGCCTTTAAGTCCACCGTAGCTCGTCTTGCCTTCGTACTCACGCGCAACGTCTTCCAGTTGCCTTTCATGAAGCAGTGCTAGGAGTTGCAAAAGGTTTGCGATGCCTGGCTGCTTTACGCGGTCGAGGTGGATCGAACCAACAGAGTCGGTCGCCGCGCCCATGATTTTCTTGGCAGCCGCGTCAGGATCGTCACCCAAGAAGATGATGCCCTTGTCTGATGCGTCGCTCTTACTCATTTTCTTCGACGGGTCGACGAGATCCTTGATGCGAAGCCCTTGGTCTTTGCCGAAGAATTCGTGTTGCTCTTTGACCGGCTTCGGTATAGTGAACAAAGTGCCGAATCGCGCGTTCAAGCGCATCGCAATGTCTCGGGTAAATTCCAGATGTTGTGTCTGATCTTCGCCAACAGGTATATATATAGCGTCGTACAGCAGAATATCCGCTGCCATCAATACGGGATAGTTGAACAGCCCGACGCTGATACGGTCTTCGTCGAGTTTGCCCGACTTATCCTTGAACTGCGTCATGCGGCTCATTTCACCAAAGCCGGTGAAACAATCAAGAATCCATGTCAACTCGCTATGCGCTGGAACGTAGCTTTGCCGGTAGATGTGAATATCCGGATTATCGAGCGGCAAGCCGGCTGCCACGAACAGCTTCAAGTTATGCATGATCTGGCCGTACAGTTTGGAATGGTCGATTGGCGTTGTAAAGCTGTGCAGATCCGGCACGAACAGATTTATCTGGTACTCACTCGAACGCTGTTTCGCCATGTCGATCATGGGCAGCAGTGCGCCAAAATAGTTGCCAATATGCAAGTCGTTATTGGCCCGAATGCCGGTTAAAATTACGGGTTTTGTCATCTTATTTCTCCATTGCTATCTTGCGTGTGTAATTTTTTAGAAGTGTGTAGAACGCATCCAAGCTACTGCGGGACACCCATTCATTGTCGCCGTGTGCCCCGAAACCATCGGGGCGCCACATGAGCGCCGGGATACCGCGCGGTGTCAGGAATCGTGCGTCTGACGAGCCGGGAGCCGTTATGAACTGTATTGATTTGCCTACCTGCTCTTCGTACATCTCAAGGAATTGTCTTACGAGCGGGTTGGTCATGTCGAGCTGGTAATCGTCGCCCTCAAGTGTCTCAATAATTGCACCGTTATATTTTTCCAGTAAAGCCTGCAAAGCATGCTGAATCCGAGCCAGATCTGCCTTATTTTTGTAACGGATATCCAGGCCGGCATCAGCATATGCCGGGCCACGATTGCCCGCATCGCCGGCAGCGAGTGTCGCCACCGTCATCGTCGAGTTATCGTGATCGCTTGTATCGAATATGGCCTCGGCTTCAGTCAAGAAATGCGCTAATTTGATAGCTGCCCCATCGCCTTCCCATGGCCGTGAGCCGTGGTGCGACTGGCCATTGATACGAACCTTTAATTCGTGCAGGCCTTTTGCGCCGGTGCTTAGCTTTCCGTAGCCGTCGCCAGCGTCCGGCAAGATGCAAATATCCGCTGTGTAGCCATCGTTCAGCAATGCCTCGACACCTTTATTCCCGCCGAGTTCTTCGTCGCCGCTAAGGAAAATCCCTATATCCAATTTCATGAGCTCACTGCCAAGTTCATCGACGAGCCGCATATAGCAAGCTACGGCGAATAGCATATCGAATGTGCCGCGTCCTTCATAACGGTCATCAGTTGCCCTGAAGGCATTACCGCCAGGAACGACATCGACGTGTGATTGTAACAGTATTTTTGTATGTTTCTTACCCGTTGTGCTTGCGTAGAGATTGTGTACACCATCATATGTCAGCAGCTCGGTATGCAGTCCAGCACGGTCAAAGTGCTCTTTCGCATATTGAAGCAACGACAGTACCGCGTCCTGATGTGTGCTTACCGGATAGAAGCCGACAAGTGTCTTAAGGTGATCTTCCATATTGTCTTCATTATAGCTTACATGACTTTTACTGCTTTTTTGTAAGCAGCCCAGCCTTTGTGCGCCGTATAGGCGCTGTTTTTTGTAAATATGATTGGGTAAAAGCCCTCAGGGCTACGTTCAAAGTTTTTGTTCTCATAGCTGATCTGGCTATCCAAAGGTATTTTGTCCGCAACGTAAAATATTTCTCGCAGGCTCGGATGCCTTTTAGCATCAAGCAAATTGTCCAGTAGTTCTATCAACTCATGGAGGCTCTGTTGTTGGTACGTCAAGCGGCGATCAATTTCAATTGAAATCGCGTTTGGCACGTTTCCAATCAACGAGCAATCGGCTATATGCGGCGGCATTATCGCGACGCGCTCGTATATCGAAGCGCTGACGATGTCCAAAACATTGTTATCTAGGTGGGTCGCGATCAGGAATTTACCAACATCAGCCCGAGATGTATGAATGTCAAGAACGTAATCGTAGTTACCTTTTTGAATATATGCAAGGATACGCTGTGCCCGTTTTTCTTCGTAACTCGTCGGGGCAGGCGCACCATAGCTGCGGTTCAGATCAGTTTCGGTAAAACGGATGTTGCGCCGCAGTGCCCGTGGATTGCCACAGAGATAGTCCACGGTCGCGTAACGTTCGGTTTTGTCTAGGCGTAGGAATCGTCCGACGCGCGGACCCAGCCGCTCATCACCGTGTTGTGCGCCAACAACTAGTATTCTTGGCTTCATGACCGCTCCTTTTTATCTATTGCGACGGCTATCACGGCCATGCCCGGATTGTCCCGAACTTCTGCTAGCGGCATCTGCTGGCCAGGGTCGTTATCTTTTGAGCCATACAACCCTTCTCCGTATCGGTGATTAAATGGCAGTGTTGCGGAGTTAGCACCGATATGACGT
>CAZPPY010000052.1:1527-6842 GCA_964588575.1 uncultured Candidatus Saccharibacteria bacterium | reverse complement strand
ACCCGTATCCGTAACGCTATCGCTGTACGGAAGCACGAAATTAGCGTGCCGCACTCGAAGCTGAAAGAAGAGGTTGCCAGGTCACTCGTGGCCAACAAGTTCCTCGATGGTGTCAAAGTCAGCGGCGAGAGTACAACCAAGACGCTTACAGTCACCATCAATCAGCCGATGGAGAACGCCCGCATTACCGAAATCCGCCGCTTGAGCACCCCCGGCCGGCGCATGTATGTCGGCTCGAAAGAAATGCCGACCGTCCGCCGCGGCCGCGGTATCGTCATCGTCTCAACATCAAAGGGTTTGATTACCGGCTCGGAGGCCAAGCAGCTTGGTCTTGGCGGCGAGCTTTTGTGTGAAGTCTATTAATAACGAAGGAATAAAGGAATGAGTCGAATAGGAAAACTACCGATCACACTCCCGAGCGGCGTGACAATCACTATCGACCCTGCCGAGATTACGGTTGCAGGGCCGAAGGGTGCGCTGAAGCAATTCACCATGCCCGGGATTACCGTCGCCCAAGAAGAAGGCAAGATCGTCGTTACTCGCGTTGATGACGAAGCAGAGCACCGCGCCAAGCACGGCCTCATGCGCAGCCTTGTCAACAACATGGTTGTCGGTGTAACACAGGGCTTTAGCAAGAAGCTGGAGATTAATGGCGTTGGTTTCCGCGCTGCATTGCAAGGCACCAATATCAAGTTCAACCTGGGCTTTTCGCACGATATCATCTTCCCGCTGCCTCAGGGCGTAACCGCCACCATTGAACAGAACACCATTACCATCAGCGGTATCAATAAGCAACAAGTCGGCCAGGTAGCCGCGGAAATCCGTGCGCTCAAGAAACCGGAGCCGTATAAGGGCAAGGGCATTAAGTATGCTGACGAACGCATTGTGCGCAAGAGCGGCAAGTCAGGGAAGGAAAAGTAGTAAGTCATGAGTAATCTCGCGCATAAACTGCACAACAAATTGCTCCGCGCGCATCGCGTGCGTGCCATGGTTACCGGTACTGCCGAGCGGCCACGTCTCAGTGTCCATATCAGCAACGCCCATGTAACTGCACAACTGATCGATGATGCAGCGCAAGCAACACTGGCATACATCTCAACAGTTGGTGCCAAAGCTGCCACCGGTACAATGACAGAAAAAGCCGCTTGGGTCGGCACAGAAATCGCCAAGAAGGCAAAAGCCAAGAAAGTTACGAAAGTCGTGTTTGATCGTAGTAGCAAGCTGTACCATGGCCGCGTCAAAGCTCTGGCCGACGCCGCCCGTAACGGAGGATTGGAGTTCTAACTATGCCAGTACAACAACATGACCGAAGATCACCTCAGGATCGCCGAATGCCGCGACGGCCAGACATGGTGCAAGAAGAAAAGCAGTTCGATGAGCGGACGATCCATATTGACCGCGTTGCCCGCGTCGTAAAAGGTGGCCGCCGCTTCCGCTTCCGCGCCCTCGTTGTCCTTGGCGACCACAAGGGTCGTGTCGGTGTCGGTATCGCCAAAGGCGCAGACGTAACGGCTGCCGTCACAAAGGCAACTGACGTCGCAAAGAAGAGCGTCGTTACCATTCCGATTTACAAAAATACCTTACCGCACGAAGTTGAGGCGAAGGTCGGCGGCGCGCACATCCTGATCAAGCCAGCCAGCGCTGGTACCGGTCTGATCGCCGGCAGTGTTGTCCGGACTATGCTTGAAGTCGCCGGCATCGGCAACGCACTCAGCAAATCACTGGGTTCAAGCAACAAGGCGAACACAGCCTACGCAACGATCGCAGCGCTGCAATCAGTTGTTCCAGCCAAAAACTGGATCACGAAGAAAGTTGATCATCCAGAGTCCTTGGCTAACAAAAAAGCTGCAGCCGCTAAAAGCGATGAATCGCCAGCTGCTATCGCTACTCCGGAGGAAGCATAATGAAAATTCATGAACTGAAGGTCGCCAGCCACAACCGCCCGAAGCGGCGTGGCCGCGGTATCGCCAGCGGCAAAGGTAAGACCGCCGGCCGCGGTACCAAAGGTCAAGGTGCCCGCACTGGTGCGAAACTCCGCCCTGGATTTACGGGCGGTCAGAATCCGCTGATGCAACAGTTACCAAAGTTGCCGGGTTTCACGAGCCATCGGCCGAAAGCCGAGAACGTGCATACCGGCCAGCTGGAGCAGTTTGGCGGCAAAATCGTTGATAGCACGCTGCTCGCAGAGCACGGCTTTATCAGCAACCCGTATGTCCGCGTAAAACTGATCACCGGCAAAGGAAGCCTCACCAAGAAAGTAACCGTCAAACTGCAGTCTGCCAGCGTCTCCGCACGCACAGCAATTGAAGCTGCAGGCGGCAGCTTCGAAGCAGTCGATCGCGCACAGCGCCCGGCCAGCAAAAAAGAAACTGCGAAAGACTAAAAAGGATTACCAAACAATTCCAAAACCCGAGCGGGCTGAACCGTTCGGGTTTTTTGGTTCATTTGAGCATTACAGCATGCTTCGGGATTCATGTTTGGGTTTTCGCGCGAAGATGTGCTTAAATAATGGTTGAATCTCAAAAGGTTCATTGAAAGTCATACAAGGTTAGGGAGAGCATGAACTGGAAAGTTATTTGGCGTTCGCTTGGTAAGCACGACATGCGCAAACGGCTGCTTGCCGTCATCGGCATTTTGCTCGTCTATCGCATTCTTTCGCACGTGCCTGTTCCGCTTGGCAACTCACAAACCTTACACCAGGTACTGGAGAACCTCTTTAATTCTGCCAATACACCTCAACTCCTCAGTTTCGTCAATGTCCTCTCTGGCGGCGCACTTGCTAATTTCTCAATCATGATTGCCGGCCTTGGCCCCTACATCAATGCCAGTATTATTATGCAGCTGCTGACCAAAGCCATTCCGCAGTTGGAGGCGCTTCATAAAGAAGGTGAATTCGGCCAGAAAAAGATCAACCAGTACACCCGCATTCTGACGCTCCCCCTGGCAATTATCCAATCTATCGGCTCGATTTACCTTATCCGCCAGGCGGCCCAGAGCATCGGCGGGATTGGAGACATTACCGCGCACGCATCACTGTTCCAGTGGGGAGCCATGATTGCCGCGCTTACCGGCGGCGCAATGTTACTGATGTGGCTCGGTGAACTCGTTACGGAACAGGGCCTAGGCAACGGCATCTCGCTCTTGATTACGGTAAGCATCGTTAGCCGCCTGCCGCAGACGATTTCTGAAGTCAGCGGCACCTTTCTGGGCGCGAACGACCGCTTTAAGGTATTCGGCCACACGATTCCGCTCGACGAACGGTCGCTCATTTTTGGCGGCGTTACGTTGCTTGCCGTACTGATCGTCACCTGGCTGGTCGTCAAGCTGAACGAAGCAACCCGCAACATTACCGTCAACTACGCCAAGCGCGTGCAAGGCAATCGTGCCTATGGCGGCATCACCACTGTATTGCCAGTGAAGCTCATCACTGCCGGCGTTATTCCCATCATCTTTGCCGTAGCATTCTTAAGCGTACCAAGCTTTGCCGGGCAATTGCTGACGAACGCCAGCAACATCCATCTGCAACACCTCGGAACCAATCTCGCCGCCAGGTACCAACCACCGTCACTGACCAGCTTCCAAGCCGGCGGCTTTACCCCGTATATCTACCCCGTTGTTTATTTCCTGCTTGTTTTCATCTTCACGTTCTTCTATACCAGCATCACTTTTAACGCCAAGGAAATTGCCGAGAACCTTCAGAAGCAGGGCGGTTTCATTGAAGGCGTTCGCTCTGGTGCCCAGACGGAAAAATACCTCAGCAATGTCATTAACCGCCTCACGCTTTTCGGCGCCATCTCCCTCGGTTTGTTGGCGCTACTGCCAATCGTCGCCCAAATGTTCCTGGGAAGTACGCTGGCAGTTGGCGGTACCAGTATCCTAATCCTCGTATCGGTCAGCCTGCAGACACTTCGCGCTATTGAGTCGCGCGCGCTGATGATCACCTATGACCAGTACAGCGAACCTGATTTCTTTGCCGATATGGAATCAACCGACATCGACAATCCCAAGAAACGCCGCTTCAGCCTCATTCCCTTCCGGCGCTCAAACTAGGTGCCCACCAGCCTAAACCGCTTAGATGCATTAGAGAAGCGCCGCATTCTTGCTTGACGCTGCCGATATTTCTTATTATTATGTCAAAAATCTAATTGACAATTATGAGAGATTATCATTCAGATACGACCGAACTTCTGACTCGACCTATATCGGGGTATATGAGGCTGCACCACTTCCTGTACACCATTATTGAGAATGCCGGTCTGCCAGACGACTCGTATGCTCGCCTCGCATTACAATGCGAAGAAGAGGATGAAATACAAAGGGCAATTCGCCTTGAAGCAAAAAATTGGGTATGGACAAGACATGCCCTGAGGGCAGTTCAGGACAGCGAACCAAATTATCACCTCTCCTACGTCGAAGATGTAGTTGGCAATTGGACAAGAGTACAAATCGAGGACTGGCTTCGCGAAATAGCTTCGTATATTGGAAGTTTTGTCTGGCTGGACGACGCAGCAATCCTCAAACTAGGCGTCACTCCCGATGTTATGTGCCAGAAAAGCGCGAAACGAAAACACTGTGATATGGCAGACATTGCAGCATATAGTTCACCTGACGACTTGAACACAAATACGATAGATATGGAGAGACAGGCATGCAATGAGCTGGTGTTCGATCTCAAAGTGAACGGCCAGCGGGAGGGCCGAGACTATATAGTCTCGGAAGAAGTCGTAGCGTTGCGAGGTGAGTCCGGCGCACTGATATACCGTAGCGCGCCGTATATGCTGCTGACGCTCGGCGCAACCCGAAGTTTGCTCCAGCCGTAAAGTACTTTACATATTATTGTGAATTCTGCTATAATTTCTACCTGTTATACCTATGGCAACACATAAGGAAGTGATAGAGCTCACTGGGACGATTATTGAGACCCTTCCGGGGACTCAATTTCGGGTTGAACTCGAGAATGGCCATAGAATCATAGCGCATGTCGCTGGCAAGATGCGGAAACACTTCATCCGTATCGTACCGGGCGACAAGGTAACGGTTGAGTTGACCCCTTACGATCTTAGTAAGGGCCGAATTAGCCGCCGCTTGGGTTAGCACGTTTACCGGATGGTACGCGGAGTGTGGATCAGAGGGTCATCCTTTTGGATTCACAGAGCTGCATCATTCTGCAAATGTTCTAACGAACATTCATAACAATTTAAGCAGTGTGTCATTGCACACAAGCCGTGGAAGGAGCAATGATCCGCATGAAAGTGCGTGCAAGCGTCAAAAAGATCAGCCCCGACGACAAGATCGTTCGCAGAAAAGGCCGAGTC
>CAZPPY010000052.1:0-1517 GCA_964588575.1 uncultured Candidatus Saccharibacteria bacterium | reverse complement strand
ACGTTATCAACAAGTTAAAGCCAAAGCATAAGCAGAGGCAGGGTTAGGATATGGCAAGAATTTCCGGTGTAACTATCCCGAACGAGAAGCAGGTGCAAATTGCACTCCGCTATGTCTACGGCATCGGGCCGAAAAGCAGCGCTGACATCCTGGCTGAAGCGAAAGTCGAGCCAACGGTCCGCGCAAAAAACCTGACTGATGCAGAGATTTCACGCATCCAAGAGGTAATTAGCACAAGGTATACCGTCGAAGGTGAGCTGCAGCGCATAGTCGCCGGCAATATCAAGCGACTGAAAGATATCAACGCATACCGCGGTTTGCGCCATAAGGCAAACCTTCCATCGCGCGGTCAGCGCACCCGTACCAACGCGCGGACGCGTCGCGGTAAGAAAGTAACGGTGGGCGGCACGGCGAAGAAGGCACCGTCGAAGACATGATGAAGCTCATAGCTAATAGTCCACAGTCTTTAGCAGCTACAAGCTATCAGCTGCTAGCTACTGACGTGAGCGACCGAAGGGAACGAATATAATGGCAGACACAGTAACGACAACTAAGCGTAAAAAAGCCAAGCGCACCGTAGCCCAAGGGCAAGTGCACGTTCTGGCGACATTCAATAACACCATCGTCACATTTACCGACGCCCGTGGCAATGCGCTCACCAGCTCCAGCGCCGGTGCTTGCGGTTTCCGCGGCTCCAAGAAGGGCACTGCTTATGCAGCCCAGGTGGCTGCCGAAAAAGCGGCAACGGCCGCAAAACAGCAGTACGGCTTCAGCAAAGCTGATGTATTCGTAAATGGCGTCGGCCTCGGCCGTGATTCAGCCATTCGCGTCTTGTCATCCCAAGATATCCAGGTGGAAAGTATCACTGATGTAACCGGCTTTCCACATGGTGGCGTTCGCCCGCGGAAGGCAAGGAGAGTCTAGTATATGGCACGAGATACACGTTCTATCGTAAAGATGAGCCGCCGCGAAGGCTACGCGCTCCATCCTAAGGCGCACAAGGCACTCGTCAAGCGTCCGGGTACGCCCGGCCAGCAGAGTGGCGGCCGTGGCATGCGCGCGAAAACCTCACAGTACTCTTTACAACTGCGCGAAAAACAGAAAGTTAAGCGCCTGTATGGTTTGCTCGAACGCCAGTTCAGCAATCTCATGAAAGAAGCCGGCCGCAGCCATGGCCAGGCTGGCACCGTGCTATTGCAACTGCTTGAGCAACGCGCTGACAACGCAATCTACCGCGCCGGTTTTGCACCATCGCGCCGCGCTGCCCGACAATTAGTCACGCATGGCCATTTCACCCTGAACGACCGCCGCATCGACATTCCGTCAATCCGCCTGTCCGCCGGCGATATGATAAAGCTGCGTGACCACAGCAAAGGTACTGAATACTTCAAAAAACTTGATGATGTCAGCCCGGCCCCAAGCGGCACTCCTGCCTGGATGAAAGTTGACCGCAAAAAAGTTGCACTTGAAATCACCGGTCTGCCAACGCGCGACGACGCCGAACCAGATATTAACGA
>CAZPPY010000051.1:0-6893 GCA_964588575.1 uncultured Candidatus Saccharibacteria bacterium | reverse complement strand
CTTCAGCAGCTGTGTCGCGGTCAACGCCCTGGATTTCAAACAGAATGGTGCCCGGGCGAACTTTAGCAACGAAGAATTCGGGGCTGCCTTTGCCTGAACCCATCTTGACGTCTAGCGGCTTGCGGGTAACTGGGGTGTGAGGAAAAATACGGATCCAGATTTTACCGCCGCGTTTGATGTAACGGGTCATTGCCTGGCGAGCGGCTTCAATCTGGCGTGAGGTAATCCGCTCGTGGCCTTGGGCCTGCAGTGCGAAGTCGCCGAAAGCGATTGTATTGCCGCTGGTAGCGACGCCGCGAATCTTGCCTTTCCGAACCTTGCGGAATTTCGTTGAATTTGGAATTAACATATTAGGCTACCTCACCCTTGTAGATCCACACCTTTACGCCAATGATACCGGCAGCAGTCTGAGCAGGAACTAATGCGTAGTCAATGTCAGCGCGCAGCGTATGCAGCGGGACTGAACCAGCGACTTCCTTTTCGCGCCGTGACATTTCTGCGCCATTCAAGCGCCCGGCGACTTCGATGCGGATACCCTTTGCGCCGGCACGCATCGTGTTCGCGGCCGACTGTTTGATAGCGCGGCGGAAAGAAATGCGGCGCTCCAGTTGGTGGGCGATGTTTTCGGCAACCAGCTTGGCGTAGAGCTCCGGCTTTTTGATTTCTTCAATATTGACGCGAACTGGAATACCATAAATCTTCTCGATCGATTCTTTCAGTTCCTGCGCTCCGGTACCGCCGCGGCCGATCACCACGCCGGCCTTGGCGGTGGTAATCGTCACGGTTACAAGGTTGACGGTGCGGGCAATCTCGACGCGGTTGACGGCGCCGCGAGAGCCGACTTTGCGCTGAACAAGCTTGCGGACCTCAAGATCCTGCTTGAGGAACTTGGCGTAATCGCGCTTGTCGACGAACCACTTGCTTCGCCAATCTTTGTTGACCTGGAGGCGCATTGAAATGGGATTAACTTTCTGACCCATTATTTTGTCTCCTTCGTTTCTTTAGCTTCAACTTTTGCCTTTTCTACCGGCTTCTTTGGTGCGCGGGCTTCGCCATCAACGACAACGCGAATATGCGAAGTCTTGCGTTGGAATGGTAGAGCGCGACCGTGTGCAGCCGGGTTGTAGCGCTTCAAACGCGGGCCGGGAGTGACGCTGATTTCGATAATGCGTAAGCTGTCAGGCTTGAGGTTGTGATTGTGGTCGGCATTCGCGCGGGCGCTGGCAACTGCCTTGCGGACAGCATCAGCGCTACGGCGAGGAACATGCTCGAGGATGACGAGTGCGTCAGCGACGGTGCGGCCGCGAATCAGCTGGGCAACGATCCCGACTTTGCGCGGGCTCATACGGACACCTTTTGCGATTGCTTGTACTGCCATAGTTTAGCCTTTCTTCCCGCCGTGGCTGCGGAATTTGCGGGTAGGCGCAAATTCGCCAAGCTTGTGGCCAACCATGTTTTCAGTAACAAAAACGGGCACGTGGACCTTACCGTTGTGGACAGCGATAGTCCGGCCAACGAACTCCGGACTGATCGTGCTGGCACGCGCCCAAGTCTTGATGATGGTGCGGTCCTCTGACGCTAAAGCGGCAACTTTCTTTGCCAGCTTGAAGTCGACGAATGGGCCTTTTTTCAGTGAGCGACTCATTTCAACCTACCTTACTTTCTCTTCGCCGCATGACGGCTTCTTACGATAAACTTATTCGTTGCCTTGCGGCGGCGAGTCTTGTAACCCAATGTCTTCTGACCCCATGGTGTGCGTGGCGCTTTGGCCATGCGGTGACGACCACCGTCACCACCACCGTGCGGGTGATCAACCGCGTTCATGACGACACCGCGGACGGATGGACGGATGCCCTTGTGGCGCGAACGGCCGGCCTTACCGAGCTTAACGTTCTGGTGTTGCTCGTTGCCGACCATGCCGATGCTGGCGGTGCATTCGATGTTAAATAGGCGGACTTCACCGCTTGGCAGGCGGACTTGGGCAAATTTGTCTTCTTTTGCCATCAGCTGTGCGCCGTTGCCGGCGCTGCGGACAACTTGTGCACCGCGGCCTGGCTGCAGTTCAATCGCGTGGATAGTACTGCCGACCGGAATGTTCTTCAGAGCCAAGCGGTTGCCGGTTTCGATAGGAACCTCTTCACCGCTTTGGATGATTTGGCCGACTTTCATGCCGCTACCGGCGATGATGTAGTGGTAGGTGCCATTGTCTTCCTTGATGCGAGCAATGCGTGCACTGCGATTCGGATCGTATTCAATGTGTTCGACCGTTGCAGTCGTGCCGCTTTTCAGCCCAAAATTCACCATGCGGTAGAATTTGCGTGCGCCGCCGCCCTGGTGTCGGGTCGTAATTCGACCCTGGTTGTTCCGGCCATTGCCCCGGCGCTTGGGAGTAAGCAGCGAGCGGAGTGGCTTTTTCGTCGTCACTTCGTCGAAATTCTGCGTTGTCATGCCGCGGCGCGCAGGGCTGGTTGGGTTGTATTGCTTAATAGCCATTACTTGTCTCCCTGACCTTCCATGAGACAAACCGTACGGTTTTTCTCATCGCGCAGGGTTTGGAATGAATCCAAACTCTGGCTGCTCTTTTCCTGAACATCCAAGAATTTCATTACTTATCTCCCTGCTTCTTAAACATCCGTGTCACCGGATTGGCGCCTTTCGACGTCCTAACCTGCGTCTTGGAATCAGTCTTCTTCAGTTGTTTGGCGATTGCCTTCTCGGCCTGCTCCTGAGCGGCTTCTTCCTTCTTTTCGCTTTCTTCAACAGCAGCGAAAATCGGCAGGCTATTGCCCTCTGCAAGCTTGACGTAGGCTTTCTTGATATCAGTGCGCATACCTTCAGCATTGACGCTGCGCTTACCGCTCAGTGAGATGGTGCGCTTACGCTTGCCCTTGATGACTGTTATATTGACCGCATCGACTTTGACATCGAATTGTGCGGCAACCGCGCGGGCTACCATATGCTTGTTGGCGTCTTTCGGGACGTCAAAGACATATACGCGTGTTTGAGCCTGCGAGTACGTCTGTTCGCTCAGTCGCGGTTTCAGGATTAAATCTTTCATTTCGTCGCCTCCTTTGCCGGCTGCTTGGCAGTACCGAGCCACGCGGTAACGGTATCAAGCGCCTTTTGTTCGAAGACAATAGTGTCGGCGTTCATGATATCGAAAACAGTCAGATACTTTGCAGAGACGATCATGACTTTTGCCAGGTTTTTGGCGGCGCGTGTCGTCAGATCGTTTTTCTTGTCAACGACAACTAGAATGCGGCCGTTGGCGTCGATCTTCTGCAGAAGCTCTGCAGCTTTCGCTGTTTTGCCATCCTTGCTTTCAAAGGCTTCGATGACGCGGAGCTTGTTGTCGGTATTCGCAAGGCTTAATGCTTGGCGAAGTGCCTGCCGCTTGGCTTTTACAGGTACGGTCAGTGTGTAATTTTCATTCCCGGTCGGGCCGAACACGATACCGCCACCACGCCATTGCGGGACACGGCTCGAACCAAAGCGGGCGCGGCCGGTGCCTTTCTGGCGCCACGGCTTTTTGCCGCCGCCACGAACAAGGCCGCGGGTTTTGGTGATTGCCAGGTTCTCGCGGCCGTTCGCTAAGTATGCGTTATAAGCAAGCTTAATGAGCTCAAAATTCGTCGTTTGGACATCAAAAATCGTGCTGTTCAATTTTGCAGCAGTCGTTGCCTTGGTACCTGTCTTGGTATAGGTTGGAGTAGCCATTACTTCGCCTCCTTCAGGATGACAATGCCTTTGCGCGGGCCAGGGACTGCGCCGGTCACGCCAATGATATTGTTGGCAGTGTCAATGAGGGCAACCTTCAAGTTCTTGATGGTGACTTGCTCGTGGCCCATGTGGCCGGCCATGCGCTTACCAGGGAAAATGCGCTGCGGGTACATAGAACCGATAGAACCAACGCGCCGGTATGACCGGCCGCCGTGCGTTTTGCGGCCACGATGGAAGTTGTGCCGCTTGATCGTGCCAGCCCAGCCTTTACCTTTGCTAACACCAGTGGCGTCAACGTTGTCGCCAACTGAAAAGACCTCGAGGTTGATTTTGTCGCTTACCTTGAGGTCTTCAGGAATTTCTTCTACGCGGAACTCACGAATCATCTTCGGGAGCATGCCGGCAGCCTTAAAATGACCCGTCTGAGCCTTAGTGACGTTTTGTTTCTTCGCCTCGCCGAAGCCGACCTGGACAGCGGTATAACCATCTGTTTCAGGAGTCTTGACCTGTGTCACGACGTTTGGACTAGCGGAAAGCAAGGTGACAGCAGCAACGGTACCGTCTTCAGCGATGGTACTGGTCATGCCGACCTTTCGGGTAATAAGTGCTTTCATAGTTACCTCTTAGTTATTAGTTTTATGAATGTTCTCTATGGTGCCATAGAGCTGCAAGCATGCAAAGAGCATGTTTGGTTACATCCTTGAACTTCGTTTCGCCTTCGGGGCTCCCTCGGCCCTTCGTTAAAACGTCCGGTGCCCAGTGTCCTGGTATCTGTTAGACAGATCCGGATGCACGCACCACACGTAGAATTCCAAGATACCGTACAAGAGTAACACGTGCACATTACTTCTGTCAATGCGGTGTACATAATACTACAATTTATCCTACCTCAAAATACAAAAAAAGGCAGGAATCCAGGCAACACATACAGTGTCAAACCTGGCTCCCTGCCGTCAGAAAGGTTACTCTGCTTCTTTACGAAGCAGGTGCATATGGCCCGATCACCGGAAAGTTCTCGTCCCCACGACGATGATATTCGTCGTACAGCCACGTTGCATCAGAATCTGGGGCAATGATGAACACGCGGTCGTTGAACAAAAATAAGACACGCTTTTGTAGCGTCAGGTCTGCAATAGCAATTGCAGCTCTGATTGCGTCTTTGATGTCCGCGCCCAGTCTAACCTCGTAGTGTCCGTCAGACTTACCGTCGTAGAGAACGCCAAATTCTGTGGGTTGCCGCACTTGTAATGCCTTTCTATCCATCTGGCAGAATGCCGCCTTCACAGGCTTCGTCTCTCATGAAACTCAAGATGGCCCTTGTGCGTTCAACGCGAAACGCAGGAGGTCCATCTCGAATCTTCCCAGCTAAACCTTATTTCAATGTGCCTTGGAGTAGTCTCACAAAGTGAATATTATATTACAATAAATAGTATAAAAAGCAATAGGATTACTAATCTAGTAGGTGATCAGTAGGCCGATTTGTGACCAGAAGCCAACGAGCATAGCTACCAGGAGCACCGCATATTCTATCTTGCGGTCAATCTTGAAGTGGTCATGCATTGCAAATAATCCGCCAATAATGAGCCCGACGGGAATAGGAATCTGAAACGTGCCGGTATGGCTCTGTACTCTGATCCAGAGCGTGCCGATGATCAAGTACATGACCAGCTTCAGCGTATAGATACTATCCAGCTCGTTGCCTTTTTTCTTGTTTGTTTTTGCCATTAGCTTTATTTAAGCATACGAGTATCAGGCCGACAAGCTCTGAAACGGTTCCAGATTACGTATCCTGAGATATTGGTCTTTCGCCCAGTAACTCACGACCTCCGGCGTATATACCAGCATATTTGAGTATGCCGTCCAATCGACCCATGTGTACGCCTCGACCTCATCCCGGTTTGGACGTGGCTCTTGTTCTGTATACGCAACGAAAACCGGGCAGTATTCATGTTCGATAATGCCGTTATATGGTGGCGTGCAGTATATGTAGTCAGGCAGGATACAGGCGATATCTTCCAGTGCATCAATACCGAGTTCGAAACGCGCCCGGCGACGTACTGCATCTTCGATGGCCTCACCTGGGGCCGGGTGGCCGCAAACGCTGTTGGTCCAGACACCTGGCCAAACCTTCTTCGACAAGGCGCGTTGAGTCACCAGGAACTTATGATCACTGCGTCGCAAAATATAGCAAGAACATGCCAGGTGGAGTTTCGTGTCCGTGGTATGACTTGCCAGCTTTGGCCCCACCTCGCCTGTTGGTGTGCCGTCATTATGCACGAATACAATTTGGTCCACGTCAATCATGCCCATCCACTATAACAAAAGCGCCCTGAGTGAGGGCGCTTTGCATCTACAACAAATTGTTGCTACATCTTTATTTCGACGTCGCAGCCGGCTGGCAGGCTCAGGTTCATGAGGCTGTCGATAGTCTTTGGTGTCGGCTCGAAGACGTCGATCAGGCGCTTATGGGTTCGCATCTCGAACTGTTCGCGGCCTTTCTTGTAGACGTGCGGGCTCTTCACGACGGTGAAGGTTGCTTTGCGTGTTGGCAGCGGGATCGGGCCAGCGAGCGACGCGCCGGTGCGCAGCGCGGTATCGACAATTTGCTTGGCGGCCTGGTCGATGACGCGATGGTCATACGCTTTTAAGCGGATACGAATCCGCTGCTTTTGATCTGGCGCTTTGGCATCAGCCATTGATTGGTTCTCCTGTTGCCGGCATTATCCGACTTGGCACTGTAACATCCTTGAAACGTTCTATGAACGGGTCAACGACTTTTAGTCAGCGCAAATTAGTTTATGAACGTACTATAGCATAAACCCGTACACCCGCCAACGGCATGGTGAAAATGTATCGAATACAAAATGAAAGAGCCCCGGATGAGGCTCTTTCATTACCGGATAATCGGCAATTATTTGTCGATCTTGGTGACGACACCAGCACCGACGGTGCGGCCGCCTTCGCGGATAGCGAAGCGGAGGCCCTGCTCCATGGCGATCGGAGCCAGGAGTTTGACTTTGAAGGTGATAGTATCGCCAGGCATGACCATTTCCTTGTCAGCTGGTAGCTCAACTTCACCCGTAACGTCAGTCGTACGGAAGTAGAACTGTGGCTTGTAGCCCTTGAAGAACGGGGTGTGACGGCCGCCCTCTTCCTTGGTCAGGATGTAGACC
>CAZPPY010000050.1:0-7016 GCA_964588575.1 uncultured Candidatus Saccharibacteria bacterium | reverse complement strand
GCCGAAGTTGACGGCTTTGGCACTACTGCGCATCTGTTTTGTCACATCTTCGGGCTGCCGGCCGTAGACCATGGCGGCCGTTGCGGTGTGTACGTCTGTATCGCGGTTAAACAATTCGATCATGTCTTGGTCGTCGCTCATAGCGGCAGCCAACCGCAGCTCGAACTGGCTGTAGTCGGCACTCACCAACTTCTTACCCTTACCCGCCACGAACGCGGTGCGAATACGCCGGCCGAGATCGGTACGCACGGGGATATTCTGAAGGTTTGGATCGACGCTACTCAGGCGCCCCGTCTGGGCAATGGTCAGGTTGAACGTCGTATGAATACGCGAATGGTCGTCAACTTGCAGCGGCAGTGTATCAACATACGTATTCTTGAGCTTGGTAACTTCGCGCCACTGGGTAATGAGATCGATAATCGGATGCTGGCCACGCAACTTATCCAGTTCGCTGGCAGCGGTACTATAGCCAGTTTTACCGCGTTTAATCCCGGAAGCGGGCAGCTGCAACCGTTCAAATAAGACAACCGCCAGCTGGCCTGGACTGCCGATATTGAACTCCTCGCCTGCCAACTGGTGTATCTGGTGCTCAATGTTCGCAATCATCCCGTCGATCTCAACACTCATGTCGCGCAAATACTGGGCGTCCAGTTCAATGCCTTCAAATTCCATGCGGGCAAGGACGGGTATAACCGGCCACTCGATATCGCGCGCCAGCTCAGGCAATTTCGGAATGGAGTTGAGCTCTTTGCTTTGTTGCTCATACAGCGCTTTAATGACAGCGGTCATTTCGGCTGCCCGGGCAATATATTGATCGATGTCCAAACCCTCAAACGGCTCGCTCTGATAATGCAGGTCTGCTTGAGCGAGCTCAGTTAGACTTTGCTCGCGCCTGAGCGAGTTGAGCAGGAACGCGCCGATAAGCACATCGTGCCCGACGGCCGGTAATTTTGTCGCACCGAAACCGAGCAGGATTTTAAGCGTCGATTTCACGTCATAGCCGACAAAGGACATGCCATCATGCAATAGCCGTAGTACGTTTTTACCGTCGACTTTCGTCAGATCGATAACGTATGTCGTTTCAGCAACCTGTAAAGCAATACTGAGTGGATCTCGGCCATGTTTACCGTCGGCCAACGATGTCACATACAGTTGTTCAGTTTTGGGCAACGTAAGGTCGTGTAGCTTCTGATCGTCGTCAATTACCACCTGCTTGCCGATGTGAAGTTCGGTTGCTATCTGGAGTGAGGCCTGATGCCCATCAAGAGCCGACTGCATCACCTCCGGCAACTGGCGAACAAGGCTTCGAAACTCCAGCTTTTCGAACAATTCCAGGATTTTGCCCGGTTGGATTTTGCTGCCATCCACTTCGTGCAGATCCAGCTTCAGCGGCGCATCAGTCCAGATGCGCCCAATTTCTTTGCTCAAGTAGGCAAGCTTTTTCCCCGCTTCAAGCTTTTTGCGCACTGATTCCTTTACCAGCGGCAAGTTATCGTATACACCATCCAGCGTTTTGTGCTGCTGGAGCAGTTCGATTGCCGTCTTTTCACCGATGCCGGGTACGCCCGGAATATTGTCCGATGAATCACCTTTCAGTGCTTTCAGGTCCAAAAACTGTTCAACGCCGAGCCCGTACTTGGCTTCAAATGTCGCGGGTGAATACAATTCAATATGGCTCAAGCCCGTCTTCAGGGCGTACACTTTCACCCGGCCGTTTACCAGCTGCAGCATGTCGAGATCTGATGTCACCAGCATCGTCTCGAGGCCGGTCTCGCGCGCCTGAACGGCTAGTGTGCCCATAATATCGTCGGCTTCGTAGTCATCCAGTTCATACAGCGGCCAGCCGAATGCCTGCAGCAGCTCGTGCAGGACAGGAATTTGTTCGTAAAAATCGGCCGGGGCCGGTTTACGCCCGGCCTTATATTCCGGGTACAGCTCCAAACGCCGGCGAATGTTCGTTTTGGGCTTATCCCAGGCAACTGCCACGTAATCGGGCTTGAGCCGGCGAATAACTTCCAGCGCCATGACCGCAAAGCCGTACACACCGCCGGTCGGGATGCCATCTTTCGTAGCCAGGTGAGGCATGGCGTAGTAGCCTCGGTAGAAAACTGATTTTCCATCAATGACGGCAAATTTTTTGCGCTCAACCTTGTCATCAGACATGTCTGTTAGTATAGCTCAAACCGTCCATCGTTCCCTACTGCTTGACACCTACAACTCATAGTTGTCATCGTCTCCAGCTAGCTGACGCCTATCGGCTGCTATAACCGCAAGTTTGCCGAGCGCACGGTTCAACAGCTGGCGCACCCGTTCACGAGTAATTTTCAGCTCTTTCCCAATTTGTACATTATCTTTCATATCAACATCAAAGCCGAAATGCAGCCGAACAATACGCTGATCACGCGGACTCAGCTCATCGATCCATGACCCAATCTCTTCACTCGTAGCCGCAACCATGACAAGCTCCTCAGTTGAAGCAGACGACCTATTTGCTACCACATCGCCAACCGTCAGATGGCCTTTTGAATCTACAGGGGCCGACATACTGAGAGTCGTAAACTCATACTCTTGTAACTCCATTAATTCCTCAATCGTTTTCCCCATGATCGCCGCGAGCTCTTCTGGAGTAACGGTGGGGTTTTGCCACTCCGCGCGGTGCATCCTATATAACTGCAAACTTATATTTTCGGGAGTATAGACCGCCTTACCCATCTTGTTACTAGCACGCCAGATTGACTGCCGTATCCAAAAGATGGCGTAGGTAGAAAAGCGGAAGCCGCGGTTCGGGTCAAATTTAGCCGCGGCACGGATCAGACCCTCATTACCGTCCTGCACCCGATCAGCCAGTTCTACGCCACCAAGACCGTAGTAACGCCGGGCGACACTGACAACCAGACGGAGGTTGGCTTCAATAAGCTGGTCGCGCGCCTGTTGGTCGCCGGCGCGGGCCCGGCGGGCAAGCGCAAGCTCTGTGTTACGCGGCAGTAAAGGAATCCGGCCAATCTCCCGAAGATAATCACCGAAGGTATCCTTGCCTGCAATATCTGCGCTACGCGCCAGTGCCAGCAAGTCGGCATGGGTCATAACAGGCGGCACGCTGTCTACTACCGGCTGCTCGTCCCCATTAAGCGTATGCTCCATATGTATACCTTTATACTAACAGGACTCTAACGTCAAGGATAAGTGCCCGTAAGCGGCATCCCTAAAAACAAGGTATAATGAAGCCAAGATGAATAGGGTGGGATCAGATAAGCGGCTGAATTACTACCGGCTAACACCGGAAAAAACCATCGCCGAACTTCGCAGTCACGGTATGGGACTGACGAACACCGAAGCGGAACGACGCTATCAGGAGCATGGGCCGAATGAGCTCATGCGTTTGGAGCGTGAATCATCGATCGGCACGTTTCTGTGGCAATTCCAAACTATCTTTGTCGTCATCCTGCTTCTCGGGGCCGGCTGCGCGCTCTATCTAAATAATGACGGGGCTGCGGCCATACTGACTGTGATTGCTCTGCTGAACACCGCCATCAGTTTCCTTCGGGCGTACAAAGCCGAAACACTGTTCGATAAACTGGAAAATATGGTGCCACCCCGGTCCAAAGTCGTGCGTAACGGCGCTGTCCAGGAAATCGCTACCACACATTTAGTCATTGGCGACATTATCACGATCGAAGAAGGCGACACCATACCGGCAGACATACGAATCCTCGATGAGCAGGAACTGACCACCAACGATTTCGCACTGACCGGCAAAAACAACCCAACGCGCAAATTCGCCCACCCGATCAATGCCGCCGTCCCTCTGGCAGCACGGCAGAATCTGGCATGCATGGGCACCGCCGTGGCAACCGGCAGCGCCCATGGGATTGTCATTGCAACAGGTATGCACACCGAACTTGGACGCCTTGCATCCCTGGCTCAAGTGACGAAAAGTGACCGATCGCCGCTCGAGCGAGAAATGAACAATCTGGGATTATGGATTGGATGGGGAGCACTCGCGCTGGCCGCAATCTTGACAGTCGTTACCTTGCAGGCCGGCCTGGAGTTGAAAGCTGTACTCCTCTTGGTCATCAGCATTGCGGCGGCTATCGTTCCAAACGGCTTGACAGCCGAGCTGGGCCTTATACTCGCCCAGACAGTGGGACGGCTTACAAAATTCAACGTCTTGGTACGCCGGCTATCAGCAGTTGACACACTTGGGAGAGCCGATATTATCCTGACTGATGAGATAGGCCCGCTCACAAAACACGAAGTAAATATCAGTCGTATACTCATTGGCCGGACGACATACCATACCACCGGCAGCCTGTATGAACCAAAAGGCAGCATCGTCACTGATGATGGCAAAAACCTTTCATCCAATGAGCTGAAGCATCTGTCTCTCTTTTTTGTCGGTAGCGCCCTTGCTTGTAATGCCCGCGTTTGTCCGCCGGATGCCCGCCACCACTCATGGTACGTACTTGGAGATCCAGTGGAAGGAGCAATCGTCACCATAGCTCGGCGGGCGGGCATTAATACTGAAGCGCTCAACATCGAATATCCCGAAGTAAAAGAATTCCCATTCGATGCCGGCCGCCAGCTGATGAGCTCGGTCCGTGAATACGACAACGAGTTAGTCGTTTTTGTGCAAGGTACTCCTGATGCAATTATGGGACACTGTAAAAAAATATGGGATCATGCCCACGTCCGTAATTTCACCAAAGGAGACAGGAGTTTCTTTGCGAACTATCTTGAGCAAGAAGCTGAGGCGGCTCAGCATACTATCGCCATTGCATACCGCATCCTGCCGAAACAGACCGATCGCACTAAACTTGCGATGTACGACATCGAACAAAATCTAACTTTCTTAGGCACTATAAGTACACAACATCCGCTGCGTGCAGGTATCCCGGTCGCCATGCACACCGCACGCACGGCGCATATCCCCGTCGCAATCATCACGGCTGGTAATCCTGTAATTGCCCGCGCCGTTGCCGTCCAGGCGCAACTTGCCACAACTGCCGACGAGATTACGACTGTTACTTCTGATGATCTGGCATCGCTCGCCGACACCCAAATATTGCAACTTATTGAGTCAGGCGCCGCTATATTTTGCTACGCAACGCCAGAGGATAAACTCCGGCTGGCAGAGATTGCGAAGTCCGGCGGCCATACTGTAGTGGTAACCGGCGATGGTATAAACGACATACCGGCACTACTGCGTGCCGACATTGGCGTCTCTCTAGGAAAAACTGGCACTGATGCGGCAAAAACAACTGCTGAGCTTGTCCTGCTGAACGACAACTTCAGTGCGCTTGTTATGGCCATCGAACAAGGCCGGGTGGCGCTCATGAATATTCGCAAAGCCGTCACGTGTGCGCTCACCGATAATGCAGCCGAACTCATCGCTGTGCTCATGGGCTTGGCAGGAGCAGTCTTCTTCCACATTCCGCTGGCAATAACTGTAGTTCAAATTGTGGCAATCGATATCGCGGTCCAACTGCTGCCGATCGCCTCGCTTGGCCGCGACAAGCCCGGCGCAAATCTTATGCATAGGCATCCTCACCGGCCGGACGACCGTGCCATAAACCGCCGCACTGCCGGGGAATTGCTTCTCATTGGCTTGCTGGCCGGGACAGTTGCCTATGCCAACTTCCTACTGTTCTTTGTGCGCACTGGCCTCAGTGCCGCATATATTGACCCCAGCAGTAGCCTGGCGATGCAGGCCGCCACCATTACCTTCCTGACACTGGCAGCGTGCCAATTCATCAATCTTCTCTTTGTACGGGCCGACTCCCACACGCGCTTCTTTTCATCATATCTGTGGAGCAATACCTGGCTACTCGGAGCGGGCGCTGTTTCGCTGCTGCTTGTTTGCGCTATAGTATATATCCCGCAGCTGCAGCAGTACTTTGGAACTATGCCACTCGATCTGGCCGATTGGCTGATGGTCATAGCTGCCAGCGGCGTGTATTTCGGTTTGCGGCTGCTCCAGCGCCACACCAGGCAACACGCCCGACACGCCGTCGTCAAACTGCACCACGAGGTTTATGGCAAAGGATCGCCGGCACAGATCTAATGGCCCGTCATAGTCGACACAACGCCATACAAGTCACGAGAGCTCGGCTTCTTTTCACGGGCACTGATAGTATTTGAAGCATATTCCCCGCCACTTGCTGCGGGGTCAAGTACGCGGCCGAGTGTAAATTGTTCTTGCGGGATCCCTAAACGTACCATCGTGGTGTAGAGGTCGCGCATATTCATAGCGCGAGCATTGACTTCCCACCTATCATTGGGGTTAAAAGGATCTCCTGGCTGCCAATTCCGGTTCGACATATTGTATACATACCCTGCTTCTTGCCAGCCCGGAAACTTTTGGCGCATCGCCGCTTCATTTGGAAACGAATAGACAAAGTTCTGCGATGCAATCGATGAGTGCAGACTTAACCGAATAGTGCCAGGGTCAGCGCCATAATGCTCGGCAGCTGTACGCACGACGTGCTCAAGAAACGGGACACTCTCGCCGGTCTCTGGATCATGATACGGTGAATACCCTGGCGCGTGCTGGTTTACCAGCGAACTATGGATCGAGCCGAGAACGACGTTACCCTCACTATCTTCCATCTGTACTCCAATAAAAGCACAGTCGGCTAAACGCATGAATTCGGCTTGCAGTTGCCTCGGCGTATCCTCGCCAGGCACCATGACAGTATCGGCTTCTGGTCGGAAAAAGAACGCATCATTCCCTTTCGTCTCAAGCCATCCATTGTCGTTTACCGTTATATTATCTGGTGACAGCTTGTCAGCAAACTGGACATCACGACCGGTCGCTGCAACCATGATTACGTGATACGGATCAAGATCGAGTGCGTGTAGCGCGGCAGCTGTATTACTGTCTGCAAAACGTTCGCTCGGGATAGTCGGCGCTTTTATTCCAAGCTGTTCCGCTGCAAGCGCACCTAACCCCGTCTCAGCAGCCGTTCTGCCAAGTACATTACCGACAGATGGCAACCCTTCACCACGGCCAACACTCG
>CAZPPY010000049.1:0-7171 GCA_964588575.1 uncultured Candidatus Saccharibacteria bacterium | reverse complement strand
TTCGGCCTCGCTAGGCCTCGTCAGTACGACAATTTGATTCGTATATGCGATTTGTTGGTTAATGTGCAGAAATATGGTGAAGACTACGGCCAGTAGGCCATGACAGCAGGAAGTGGCCCTGTACTCTGTCATAACCCACCGGCCGCGCTCAGGATCTACCAGGCAGACTTATCGTCGCCTAGCTTACTCTTGAGCAGCCTTTGCGCAGCCGTAACCTCAGCGAGCGTTACAGCAAGTCTTTTGATCATCTCCGGATCAAAGCCGTTCCACATTCCCTCACGATCAACTTCGTTACCGTTGAGATAGAGTGTAGCGCGGCTACGCCGTTGTGAGCCATCACGATCATACGATGGCAGCGGCCCGTAGGTGATCCCATCGTCTTGCAGGTACTCGATGACAATGTACGTTGCGCCGACTTCGTCTTCGGACGTTTGCTCTGCAGCGGTTTCTTCAACTTCCGCAACCTGAACGTCTTCTGCCATGTTGTCCCTCCTCAGGACTGCCACCCGGCAGGGTGCCGACGTGTCTTTCCACTTAAGACACAAGGTGGAATCAAGCGCCCAAACTATAATGAGCACTTCATTTCACCTTGCATCTTCATCTGCTTATTAACCAACAAACTTTCCGGAAGTTCTCGCCTCAACGGAAAGTCAGATTGATATTATACTGTAAAGTCACTATATGTCAATATCAGGTGCTGCCGCTGTTACAATAGAATGGTGGGCGTCATAAAACGAAAGTTGCGCCGGATCCTGACTGATGTCGCCGGTTATGGATTACTCCTGCTAGCACTTCTGACTGGTTGGCTGCCAGGGCCGGGAGGTATCCCGCTGGCGCTGGCTGGCCTGGGCCTCTTATCGGTCCACAACGCCTGGGCACGACGGATTCGAAATCTGTTAGTAATGCATGGCGGCAACGTCATACGACGTCTCTTTCTGGACAACCCGCTTTTGCAGGCACTGTACGACATTGTTGTCAGTATTCTGATCTTTACAGCTACTGTATTGGCGCTGCGGCATGGCGATGTCTGGCAAGTTAGCTTGTGCATCGTCATTTTTTGTGCCGCGTTTGTTATCGGCCTCATAAACCGGAAGCGGTACGCCCGGCTGCTTGCAAGCCTCAACCATAAGCGTAAATAAAATAATATTGTACAAGCGCCAATCTAACGATATAATACGCTTAAATATAGGACGGGAGGCAGTGATGGTGGCATTTCTTATGCTTGGCATTATTCCAGGAACAAACGTACAAATAGACTTTACTGCATGGCTGATCGCCATGACACTGCTCTGCGCCATGCTATTTGCGCGCGATATGCGCCGGCGCCAACTTCTGCCGCTCCTGCTCCTCCAGCTCGCAGTTCGGCACGCAAAATTTGTGCCTACGCTGCCGTATCATCAGGCATAAGCGATTCGCCATAGAGGCGCAATTCTTCCAATGCATATCGCTGGTTCTGAGTCAGGCCCGCAGCATTAGCAAGCGTTTCCAGCCGCTCAAAATAGCGTGCCAGCTGGCTTTTCGAGCCGCCATCGAACAGACGGAACGAGCAGAATTTATTCCATGCTTCACGTTCTTCGTCGGTTAGAATGTCAGGAAAATTGCGTGCCTTATACAGGGGCAACAGAACATGAAGCCGCGTGTCGCCAAATTGTTGCGTAGACCCAAGTGACGCTGGATCGGCGGAGCGAATCATGCGCATTTTTGCGCGGTCATCATTCCCGAAGAAGCCCGAATACAACTGCCCGTCTACGGTATATTCATTCGCAACAAGCGATGTTTGCCCCCGCTCGCTTTCCAAGCCTTGAAAGGCCGCTAATAACTTGGGGATCAAATCCGGCAATTTCGACAGCTTCTGATGATGTGCCTCCACTGCACTCAGATCGATTTGAATTCGTTTTTGGCTGGCCGCATCAAGCACTTTCAGCGGCGCAACAGCCGGGCATCGGTTGTACTTGAGCGATTTGATTGGCAGCGGCTTCTGGTCGCGTTCGCGCGGTTGCCAGCTCAGCCGTTTGGCCATTTCCTGCACATCCATCGCCGCCAGTTCCTCCGGATCCTCGCGCAAATCATATACAATGGCGCCGCCATTATTCGGCAGGTCAGCGAGAAAAACAGCGACCGTCGTTTTGTGATACTCGCTTGAATATTTGCCCGATGTATATACGAACGGCTCGCCGCTGCTCACCAGAGCGGCGACTTTCTTTTTGTCGCGCAGATCCAGCAGAAACTGGAATAACTTTGGCTGCTTCGTCCGGATAAGTTTGGCGACGGCAATCGTGGCATTCACGTCGCTCAATGCATCGTGCGCATTGAAATGATCGAGTTTATTTACTTTGGTCAGATACTCCAGACGATTGCTCGGCTTGCCGTCCGGTCCAACCGGCCATTCGATACCTTCCGGCCGCAGAGCGCGCGTCATGCGCACCACATCCAGAAGATCCCAGCGCGAACAACCATCGCACCACTGCCATTCGTACGCATCATAGAAATTGCGGTAGTGCAGGTACCGCATAAACTCATCATCAAAACGAACAGAATTGTACCCAGCGAATGTCGTTTCCGGAATAGCAATCTCAGTGTTGAAAAACCGCAGGAACTCGGCTTCGGTCACGCCCTCGGCCAATGTAGCCTGCGGCGTAATACCGGTGATCATAATAGCATCCGGTTCGGGCAGCACATCACGCGTCAATTTAATAAGCATATTGACTGGCTCGCCGATCGGATTCAACTGCAGATCGGTCCGCTGGCCCGCGAATTGCATGATCCGGCTCGTACGCGGATTAATACCGCTCGTCTCAAGGTCATAAAAGAAGAAGCTCGCTGACATAGTGCACTTAGTGTACCACCGCTTCCGGCACTGGTAACATTACACCTGCCGTTCGGATCGTTGCGTATTTTCTGCTTATGCTTGTCCGTGCTATGGTAGACCTAAGGAGAAAAATTTCCATGGAATCGCACGACAATCCGGAAACGCCGCCAGAAACCTTGCCACCAAACGAACAGCTGCCTCCACAGTCCCATCAGGACCAGCAGGACAAGCCGCACGCTCAAAAGGCGGCGCCAAAGACCGGCATTGTATCGAAGTTCGTCCGCCGCTGGACGCTGAGTATGCCGCTGAAGCTCGCGCTCAGTAGTATTGCTATACTGATCCTACTCGGTGGCGGAGGCGCCGTTTACTGGCACAACACCAAAACGACAACCGCGCCGAAAACCACACAGCAAAACACCACTGCCAACAGCACGGCTACTACGCAGGCCACAACCACCCAAACCATCTCTGATATCGATGTCGGCACTATAGCACTGCTCGAGGACGCCAAGCAGCTGCCCGACCTGAAGCTTTTTGCCAACCCGAAGGCACTCGCCAACGACACTTCAAGCACGACCGCGACAATTAAGTACTACCAGATTGGCACCACCAGTACCGGCAAGGCTTATATAATTGCTTCACTTGAGTTTGATCAGGGCCCGTACTACGAGCTAACCGTAGTCGAAAAAGACCAGGCCACATATTACCTCAGCACCAACAGCCTCGATCAATACGACGAGTCACTCGTCAAATCGGGCGACGCCCAGAAGGCTATCAATAGCAATGTAACTCTAGCCGCAATTACCTCAAAAGGCCTTGACCTCCCCGTCAGCATGTCGATGCCGAATGGTGCAAGCCTGACGAGTATAGCAATAAATCCGGAGGGCGGTCCGTCGTATGATTTCCTGCCGAACGGCTTGAATTCATTAATTGACCTTGCCTACGGCTCTGGATCAACAGTCAAACAAATCGGCTCCGGAGCTGCAGGTGTGAGCGTCTACGAAATTACCGGCAGCAACAACGATTCAATTCAAGACCACAGCATCTATGCCGCATTAAAACATGTGTTTGCACAACCGTTCGCCTTGCACACCCCGCTGTCGGCGCTCAGTTTTGACCATTATGCCACACCGGCAAACGATATCACCTGGATGAGCGGCCAGCAGAATACTGCGAACGACTATGGCTACTATGGCTCCGGCTGTAGCGCTGGCGGCAGATACACAACAAGCCCTGATTTGAGCGCGCAAAACTTGACCAAGATTGGTACGGCAAGCGACGGATCGGCTATCTATGCCATCCCCGCCAGCTCGACTGTCTTCAAAGCCTACTTTAGTGACTATACTGCCATCCAAAGCAGTATCACGAATAAGGCCTACCAGAACTTGACACAAGCTGATCTGGAGAATCTGCACGCTATGGTTGCCTCGCCGAATGCGCTTGGCGAGCTCGTACTTTATGAACGCTATTCGATCGACGCGCCCGGCGGATGCGGAAAACCCGTTATCTATCTCTATCCGCAGCAAACAACTGATATCAGCGTGCGTGTCGGCGCCCAAGTCGTGAAGTCCGATCCTACCTACCCTGCAGCCATGGGCTGGCAGCACGTGCTAGCACAGCCTAGCGGCCAGCTGATATATCGGGGCAAAATATATCCGTCACTCTACTGGGAGGGTTATGGCAATGGTATCTACCCGACTATTAGCAACGGCACGGTCGTCCCTACATTTTTAGCTCGTGCCACTATCCAGCAGCAGCTTTTGGCACAAGGGCTGAACATAAAAGAAGTTACTGACTTTCTTGCCTTCTGGGGCAATAAACTACCGGCCACACCCTACACACGCCTCACTTGGCTGACGACTCAGCAAATGAACACACTCGCACCACTGGCTATCACGCCGAGGCCCGATACGCTGATCCGCGTCTTTCTCGACTTCCAGGGACTCGACCAACCTGAACAGTTAACACCGCAAAAATTCACGGCGCCTGCCCGCACCGGATTCACAGTCGTAGAATGGGGCGGCTTGCTCCGTGGCGGTATCAGGTAGGCTGCTGCCCGAACCCTTCACGTCGCTTGCTGATAGTGTCATAAAAATAGACTGGCAGCCAACTGCTGCCAGTCTTATGTATATCCGGCAACTTATTTATTTGTGCCTGGCAACGATAGCTGGAGGCAGCGTTGCAGCACATGCAACTGCACCAAGCCGATCAAGCGCTTCTGTTGCATAGCTTTCCATCGCCACTATGACAGGCTCGCGCCATTCCGACGGAACAATATCACTCAGACCATTTACAAACCTACGAACATCAAACCCGTGCGTCTGGGGATTTACAGGTATAGGCCAAAAGGCATGAGCCAAATAACGGGCAATTGCGCCCGATTTCGTCGCAAAATACTTATCCCAAAAATTAACATTATCGGTAACATTCAAAGATCCGTCGTTATAGCGGAGAATTGGCGGCGTCATATCGACCAAGACGAGCTGTCCAGGCATATTGCTCCGCATGCCGGCAACCTGTATATTTCGCTCAAGAATGTCGAGTCCAACAGGCATGTGATCCCTGTTATAGGGCATGGAAGGCATCCGGAGGACGGCTGCGACGACTTCATTCGCCATGAGCCGGCGCGCCACCGGAGATTCGTTCCCCAAGCTTTGGACGCTGTGCCCCTGCACATATT
Source organism: uncultured Candidatus Saccharibacteria bacterium (assembly GCA_964588575.1). Lineage (GTDB taxonomy): Bacteria > Patescibacteriota > Saccharimonadia > Saccharimonadales > UBA4665 > JANWHZ01. Next base: position 1,682 of record CAZPPY010000049.1, on the reverse strand, counting down.
CAACTGCATGCCGAACCCGGTATCCACCTGGTTCGCGGTCGATGCGGACACCTAAGAGCGGCGCAAGTTTGATCGGTGTGTTTGTAAAACGAGACGCATATTCTTGTAAATCAAATTTTCGCTGCTCGGCGGCTTGCCGGCTGACAAGCTGGCGGTCCGACTTAATGACCATGCCTTCTTGCACCCTAATCTCGACATCAGAAAAACAACCCTCTTCAACTTGTACATCTAGAGGCGTAAGAACAGAGACAGGAGCGTTTGCATGTCCAATCTGTTGTTGCATGAATAGCTATATTACTATAACATAAGCTATTTGTCAATATTCGAAGCTGGTGCCGTTCGGGAAAATGATCGTCTGACCAGGCTCGATACCGCGGCGGACGAGTTCGTGCATAATACCGTGGCGCTGCATAATATCCCGAAGGCGCTGGACAGCCTCTTCATTGCTGAAGTCCGTCCGAGCAGCAAAGCGCTCGATACTTTCACCGCTCACGAGGAACGTGTCGTCCTCGCGTTCAATCTGCCAGGCATCTGACCCGGCCGCCAGCGTATGTACCGGCACCGCGTCAGGAGCGGGCGCTTCCTCATTCATGCGCTGGCGCGCTTCATCGACGGCAGCTTTAGTCGCATAGAGTAATTGATCCAGGCCGGTACCCGCTTGCGTGGAGATAGCGTAGAGCGGATAGCCCCGCGGTACGACTTTGCGCAAACGTTTCATGAGGTCATCAACTATCTCCTCATCGAGTCCCTCGACCTTGTTCAGGGCGACAATTTGCGGCCGGTCAAGCAGCGTCGGGTCATGCGACTGCAGTTCTGCCATCACCGTCTGATAGGCTTTAGCGATGTCATCCTGATATGCATCGATCAGATGAAGAATAACAGCTGTACGTTCGATGTGGCGCAGGAATTCATGACCGAGCCCTTTGCCCTGGCTGGCACCCTCAATCAGGCCGGGAATATCGGCGAACAACAAGCTGGTGTCTGCAATATCGACCACGCCAAGATTCGGTATCAACGTCGTAAATGGATAATCTGCAATCTCCGGCCGGGCGTTGGATATTCGCGCCAACAGCGTGGACTTGCCGGCGTTCGGCAAGCCGACTAAGCCGACATCGGCAATCATTTTGAGTTCCAGCAGTAATGTAAACGCATCGCCTTCCTCGCCCTTTTCGGCAAACTTTGGCGCCTGACGTGTACTGCTGACAAAGTGTGCGTTGCCGAAGCCGCCGCGGCCACCATGAGCCACAACCGCTTGCTGACCATCTTCGGTCAGATCGGCGACCACCGTTTTATCAGTCCGCATCGCTACCGTTCCAACCGGCACATCGACCAGCAAATCGGCGCCATTTTTACCGTGCTGCCGCTGGGAACGCCCGTCTTCGCCCGGCTCGGAACGCACGTGTTTGTCATAGCGAAAACGCGCCAGCGTGTTCTGATTCCGGCTGGCAACCAACACAATATTGCCGCCATGCCCAGCGTCTCCACCGTCCGGACCGCCTTTAGCGATAAATTTTTCACGGCGAAAACTCATCTTCCCGTTGCCGCCCTTGCCAGCTGCGACGCTCACCTCAACCTTATCAATAAAATTCATACAGCTTCAGTATACCGTATAACAGAGGTAATCGGTAATCAATTACCGCGTAATGTAGTTTGGGTATTCGCTCGTTGATTCCCAGGCAATG
>CAZPPY010000048.1:0-7349 GCA_964588575.1 uncultured Candidatus Saccharibacteria bacterium | reverse complement strand
CGATATTTAGGTTGTTTTTGCCAGGTAGGTTTATTGTAGCAGGCTTCGGAGGTGGTGTCACTGGCGGCGGCGTGGGTGCAACAGAGACGGGCGATGGTACTGGTGGCTTCGGTGGCTGTAGCGCTTCAAGCTGCTGTATGGTCTTCAGATGCTGGTTCGCGATAGTATCCTGGGATGTTTCCCGTCGCTCCCGCAACTCATTAGCCAGCGCTGCTTCATTAGCAACAGGTGTTAATCCCTGTGCCCTTGCGGCGGTTGCTTCGTCTTCGCCTGCCAGGACAACTGGTGCATTGGCGAAGGCTGTACTATTCCCTGTCGGCCGTGGAAGATCAACCGGCTTGTTCAGGAACCAGTAGTCGGCGGGCGGTTGTTGTTGCTGTCCAGCGGCTACGCCGGGTTTGCTGACTGCCTGACGGATTTTGTTCAGCTGATTGACGAGCTGTTGGCGGTGGCTGACTGTCGCCGCATTGACCATCTCCTGCAAGCGGTGTGCCTGCGGGTTATTAACCGCATCCAATATATCGTCAGCTGCCGTCACATCACTTGGTTGCACCGTTTGCGGCATATCAGCCAATTCTACGAGCCGGTCAGAAGATTGCGGCGTCGTTGCTATCGATGATGCAAAGAGATTGGCATTCACATTCTTCACCGCCCACCCCCGCGTATCCAATGTACTTGCCAGGGCGCCCAATCGGCTCTGAACTTCATATGCCGATAGGCCGTTTGAATACATTTTCTCAACTTTTTTCGGTACGGTGATAGTCACCAGATCTTTCACGCCGCTTTGGTTCCAAATCCGTTTGCGCGATTTTAGATAGAAACGGATCTTGGCCAGCGCCCAGACTTCCGTCGGCTGGTCGCGCCCGAATGGAAATGCGAAGAAGCCGGTGAACGCCGCTGGCGGCAGTAAGAAAATCAGCGCCAGCGAAAACCCCTTTGTGACCGCAAAAAAGGATAAATAAATGCACAGCGCCGCAATCGCGCCATAGATGAACTGACGGAGTGTTAGCGGTCCGACGAGCTTGTCTTCCGCTTCAATATCCTGGATGACCTTATACGTCGCCATTACTGTATAAAGTATAAACTATTCTATGACCAAAAGAGCCACTTGGCGGCGGGCTGCTTGCTAAACCACTTAGGTGATAAATTCAGGAGGAAGTGTGCACGCGCCGAAGTACGGCACACTTCTTCCCACCACGCAGTCGATTGGTTCAGCGGTCGAAGAGCGATGCAATTACGTGTGCTATAAAGGCAATGACCAGAAGCAAGATGATGATTGCCAGCAGCGTGACGATGAATGGCAAATGGACTAGGTTTGCAACCCAGTTTATACCAAGACAAATCGCTACGATGCCGGCGACGACGAGTAAGAACTCGATCACCTGTCTGCATCCATACCCAAATGGCAGAAGGAACCTTGTAATCACGTTACCGATCCAAAAGAACGGCGCTCCCCACCCGGTTTCCCAGAACTTCTTCCACATGGCTTTGCCCTCCCGTCTGGCCCATATACTTCACACATCGCGAAGTGCCAGCCAAAAGATATTTTCCAGGGAACATGTCTTGTGGCTGGCTGCCAAACAACCGGAGTGGCGCTATAGTCCTCATTGCTACGATGCCCACTCTCATCTAGCATTCGAGTATTATATAATGTACCTAATAAGTTATCAACTTACTGAGAGCGAGATGGTCTTAGGCAGCCCCGCATACTAGCTATTTTGTGAACAGCCCCACCTCAGTATCCCTTATGCTGCACAGTGCTTCAAAGGCAGATCAGACTAGTAGCACTAAGGACGCTGATTGTTGCCGCGTTGCTGGCCGCCGTTACGGCGCTGGCCGTTTCCATTCCTGCCGCCGTTACGGCGCTGTTTGTAGAGATAGTCGTCGAGCTCTTCCTCAGGTATTCCTAAATCAGCTGCAAGCCGCTGCCTATCTTCCGCGACTCTCCTTTTGCGCTCATCTTGAGCTGCCCGCTGGGCATCGTATACGTGGCCATACATGAAGTGCGTAATTTCTTCACTGGTGTACCGTGGCTTCCACTCATTACCGACCTTTACTTTCGCTGCCTTGACAACTGCAATTGCATAAGCGTCGAAGACGCCAGCCTGTAGCGCTCCACGTGCAAGATCAACGAGCTGCGAATCTTTTCCCGCTGCTTCGTAGTCGAAGACCTGGCGCTTTTTATCCCAGTACTGTTTTTTTAGACGTGCGGCCATATCTACATGCCGAGCAGCACGGTACTTGTCGGCAGCTTTCGCAGCCGAGAGTCCGTCCGGCTCACGAACAGGATCGCCACTGTGTGTCCGCGGATTGCGGCGCGCGTCACGGGCTTGGTGCCGAGCATGAATGGCTCTGAGCACAGCTGGAGGTGTTGCGGCAATGGTACGTAATGCCTCCTGTACCCGCGTGCGCATGCCGGTTGCTGCTAAGGCAATACTACCGACTGCGCCTGCAAGAAAGCTGCGACGACGACTTTCAGGCGTCTCTGTACCTGCTTCGGTATGCTGCGAAGTATTGTTGTTTCTGTCAAAATAGCCAGCCGGTACGATCGCTCTAGAGGGCTCGCCACTATCGGCAGCGTGATGCGTAGCTGAAGCCGGAGGAGTATCACTATCATGTGCCTGTGGCGCATTGTCGCCCAAATCGTATGCAAACATACTTGATTCCGGTAGCGGACGATATGCCGTAGGATCCTGGGCGTCCGGGTATACGTCTATGATGGGTAATTCGTTGGGGTGCGAATGTTCGCTCATGAGACATATTATAATCATAAAGATACGTAAATGTCAATAAGCATAACCCGAATGATCGGGTATTCCAAACATCAATCACGGCAAATACTAGGTTTGCCTACGTGGATTGTTGGGACTTGGAGTATGGTTGGGATCTGAATAGTCACCGATTGGCGCGTCACGAAGTACACCTGTCATGTCTGCCAGTTCGCGTACCCGTTCAGCAACGTGGGCAGCACCCGGCGTACCAGCCTGTCGTCTAGAGCTGCCAGGCATATTTTGCGGTTCATCACCTTGCATTCCAGCAACACCACCACCGAAGTCATGCATGAAAGTTTGTGCAATTCCTTGGATCATCTCGCGCGTGTCCTGATCCGTGGTCCGGGCATACACATCTTGCAGCTCTCGTATGGTATTAGAGCTCATTTGTGCCATATTGTAGCTGCCACGCTTTTCGTATACTTCCTTAACAAACGCATTTGATCCGGACTCGTCCAATCGCATCGGTCCCTCCCATTTACCACCTGCCCCGTTCGCGCCAGTCATCTTCTTAAATTCGAGGTGAGAATTCTGATTTTCGAAAGCTGCGCCAAGCCAGGCATGCGAACGTCGCTCATCTGACATACCCCAGCCCTTTGCAACTTTATTGAAGTTATTTGCAATGCCCTGTACTTCGTCTTCGCCAGCCGCTTTCCGCATCTCATATGATAGAGCGCCTTGCTGAGCAAATGTATCGCGACCCCACCGAGAATATGCGCGATCTACGGCGCCCTCTGAAACCCATGCCCCACCGAGTGACTGATACTGAATAATACCATTCTGGACTCTTTTTGCCGAGGTTCGCTTGTTGACAGTAAGAGCGCGAATTTCCGAATCATCGCCCGTAGCTATTTGGTCGTTCATCTCTTTACTTACAGCCGCAGTCCGAGCAGACATCTGTTGCTGAACGTTATAACCGCCAACCATACCCGATAGTAAGTTGCCAAGCGGCCGGCGAGCGAAATGGAGTGGCCCGGACCTGGAGGCAAAGCGCTGTAGGCCAGAGGCACCGCGCGATCGAGCGTTGAGGACCTGGCGTCCGATTGTGCGTTCACGATGCAAGGCGCCCTGCTCCTGGCGACGCTCGGCCAGCGTTTTGAACAGACCACCATGCGCGCCAGTAACAGCATTTACGACAGCTCCCATAATACCGCTGGCGAGCCGGAAGGCGAACGGCAGCATAAAATATGGGGCAAAGGTCACGATAATGGCGATCAGATCCCAAGAAAGTTGCGCGGTGCCCGCGGCCGCATTTGATCCAGCCGCCGCGGCTATGGAACCCATAGCGACACCCGCAGCCAAGAAACCCATAATAATCGGGAACATGAGTAGTGCGCCGATAAATGCGTCACGCCAAAACTTCCAAAGTTTCTCTGTGCCTGGCATGACTGCTGCTGCGATAGCAAGTGGCGCCAGCAGAATACACAGAAGGATAACGAGTTGTCTGATAGCTAGCACGATGAAACCGACGAACGTAGCCAGTAAAATTGTTCCCACGAGTGCCATTAATGCTTCCGACCCCATGACGGCAACGACTACCGTAAGCGCTGCAATCGCTCCGAAGATACCACTGATTGCATTGCCAACGTCTCCAAAATTCGTTGCGCCTCCGTTTGGAACAACTTGTGTAGCTGTCAGGATAATTGACCCGACCCACGTACCGAGGTCATTAAAGAACGTCACGACGAATTGCAGTAGCGGCCACGCAATGGCCATGCCGATTGCGGCAATGACGATGCGCGGCAACGCTGACTTTACGGTATGAGCGGAGAAAATTTCCAAATCTGCTGCTTGGCTGAGCACCATTACAAGACCGGAGATAATAAGGAGTGAAATACCGAGGTTGCGGAAAACATTAAAGGCGTTCTGGAAACTGGCGGTCGTCTTATTTGCTGTTTGAGGTGTACCAAAGATTTGGTCGGTGGGTACGTAGAGAAAGTTTGAGATGACACTGTTCAGCCCGCGGATAGCAGTCATGCCGGCTGTAAAGAGTGGACACATGATCCACCGCAGAGCGTCACCTGAGCCGATCGGACAACCGTCATCATTGCTTGTAGGAGAGCCGAGACTGTTATTGTTGTCGGCCTGCTGGAACGACTCGTCGAGATTGAGGTTTCCGCCTTGGGCGGTACATGATGAGCCTGCTGCCGTGTACTCCACGAGATTTGCAACAGTTACATCGGTATATGAATTATTTCTATCCCCTACCACCACGTAGCTGGCCGGGCAATTCTTTGCTGGCGTACTATCGCTCTTCAGAGTCAGGTAAGTGCCTGTCAGATTACTTTGGGTGAATGTTTCGGTTTTGGTTGTGGTGCCGATCTTGAAGGTTGCGCTCAGCCTGGCAACGGGCTTCGTGGCGGTCCAGGTTGCAGTACCGGCTGTCGACAGACCACTGCCAGCCGCGTTATCGTAGGAGTTGAAGAGGCTAAAATTGTTATCGGCCGTAGCGCCGCAATTACCGTACCAGGTAGCAACGGTGTCGGTGTGGTAGTTTGGACTGGTTTTTGCACTTACCTGTATGACTTGCGGCTGGCCGCAGGCGTCGTTACTGTCGCTAGTCAGGAGCATCGTGTGCGTGGTCGGCGTATTGGTGATCGTGAAACAATGAAAAGTCGTTGATTTGCCGCCAGCGTTTGTGTAAACCAAATCCGCCGTTGCTGTGTTTGTGTCACCGGGTTTTCGACACTGTTCGGAGGCAGTGGCCTGCCAGGTGCCTGAGGAGGTTGCAGCCAGTGCTGGTTGCGGGAGTAGCGGGATTGTAGGAATAATGATCGCCGCTAACAGGTAGACCGCAAGCGTGAAACGACTGCCCACTTTTTTGCTCAATGTCTTTGTATGCATCTAATTGCCTATATGTGCACACTATAGCGAATATGATGCAAAAAAACTAGCATACCTGTTTGCCGAAAACGAGGGTGATTGTATCGTCCATTCGGTTGTCTTTAGGGCTGACCTGGCGCCAAGTGTACTATGCCTAAAACCTGGCTTCCACCGAAGGCGGCACTTACGATGATACAGGGCAAACCAGTTGCCTAATATGGGCGGTTCGCGGTATAGTCTCCGGTAGAGGCTCACAAGGGTCATATGAAACAACAGTTGAAACAGAAATTATTTATCGTTCCCTTCCTGGTTTTGGGCGTATTTGGTGCAGGTATGGCGTTGCCGCCGATGGCGGTGGCTCATCCATTGACTATTGTTGCCGAGACGAAGGCCGGTGACCCATGTACGTTGCCGAGCAGCGAGATAGGCAAGATACAGGCAGATAATCGCACGTGCTGCCCTGACGGTACTGCGGATGATACGTCGTGCTTGTTTGCCAAATATATTAATCCCGCAATCCAGCTGCTTGCCGGACTGATTGGCGTGGTCATCGCGATTTCTATTATCGTCGGCGGTATTCAGTACACGACGTCGGAAGGTGATCCGCAGAAAGCGGCCGCGGCCAAATCACGTATCACAAATGCATTAATCGGCCTTGCAGCGTTCCTGTTATTGTATGCTTTTCTTCAGTTCATCATTCCGGGAGGAGTTCTCAATGGGTAGCATGGTGACCGGCCTTTTGTCGTTCTTTGGTGCGGGAGCCTGTGGGCCTGGCAATGAAAACTACCATTCATTCCTTGGGCTGCTGCCCTGGTACCACTATGTCAATCTGAACAGCCAGTGCCAGTTCGATGCCAGCCACACATTCGTTGTGCTCGGGGGTGATAGTACGCTTTTCCTGATCGTCCTGGCAATTATCGACGATCTGCTGCGTGTTGCCGGCCTGCTGGCCGTCATATTTATTATTTATTCCGGCGTGAAGTTTATCCTAAGCCAAGGGTCGCCTGACGAAGCAGCCAAGGCACGCACCGCGGCAATTAATGCGCTCGTCGGCTTGGCCATTACTATGGTGGCCATTTCGTTTGTGGCTTTTCTTGGTAATAAGATTGGCGGTTTCGGCCACGGCGGCACCTCGAGCAACCCCAAAAACCCAATTGACCTCTACTGGCTGCCGAATCCCGGAGACGTGGAAAACGGCGGAATCCTCAAGACAGTGCTCAGCATTGTCTTTAGCGTCATTGGCGCGCTGTCGTTCCTGACTATTGTGATTGCCGGGTTCAAATATATTCTTTCACAGGGAGATCCGCAGAACGTTTCCCGGGCCAAGAATACGATTATTTATGCACTGGTTGGACTGGTTATTGCACTTGTCGCGCAGTCAGTTGTCTCATTAACGGTAGGCAGGTCATGATATACCGTATAGTTGCGGCGCTGCTCGTCGTCCTCTCGCTGAGTCTTGCTATGCCGGCACAATCCTTGGCATTTGATCCGTACGGTGCGATCTGTCAGGTCGGTGGTGGCGGCAGCGCGCTCTGTCAGGAAAAGTCAAAGAATACTACTGATCCGCTGACCGGCAGTAACGGCCTGTTCCGCGGCATATCGAACATCATTGCCATCGTTGCCGGTGTTGCGGCGGTGATCATCCTGATTACAGCTGGTATTCGCTACGCGACATCTGGCGGCGACCCGCAGAAAGCCAAGGCAGCAAAGGATGTTATTGTTTATACGCTCATCGGTATCGTTGTTATTGTGCTC
>CAZPPY010000047.1:0-7468 GCA_964588575.1 uncultured Candidatus Saccharibacteria bacterium | reverse complement strand
TGGGGCCGCGTCGCCAAGCGCGCCACTGACACGATGCTTGCCCTGATCGCACTTATCATCATGTCGCCGATCATGCTGGCCGTGGCCATTGCCATCAAATTGTCAGATAACGGTCCTGTCTTTTTCAGGCAAGCACGCTTGACGCGCGGCGACCGAGCATTTAAGGTCTTTAAATTCCGCTCGCACTACATGGTCTACAGCGGTCTGACCCCAGAAGAAGCGTTCACAAAAATGGGCAAGCCAAAGCTGATTCAAGAGTATCGGGCGCGCGCCGATTCACTGCCAAATGATCCGCGGGTCACGCCAGTCGGGCGCTTCATCAGGCGTAGCAAGATCGATGAGCTGCCGCAATTATTTAATGTACTGACCGGTGATATCAGCCTCGTCGGGCCGCGGGCAATCGTACCGGGCGAGTTGGCAGCCTACAAGAAGCGTCACGCGATCTTAAGTGTAAAGTCCGGCATCACCGGGCTGGCACAGGTATCCGGCCGCCAGAATCTGAGCTTCGACGAGCGCCGGCAACTCGACTTGTACTACGTCCAAAATTGGAGCTTCTGGGGCGACCTGGTTATCCTGGCCAAAACACTTGTTGTCGTTCTGGCGCACAGAGGCACCCGCTAGGCCGCCGACTGATAGACAAGCATGAATTGACATTAGATGAGTGGAACGTCACAATTACAGAATCAGCGGAGTTATTCCCCAACCCAAAAATGACTGCCTACGAATAACCTGTCCGCGTGAGAATTCATGACCCCAAACACTGCGAGAAATAATCAACCGCTGCCGCGTAAACCCGCTTCGTCGGGTCTATCATCAAATACGCCGCTGCCGCCGGCAATGAGTAGCGGCCGTCGTCTGCCGCCGCACGGCGTGAGTATTGGCCGAAACCTCGTGCCGCGCGGGTCGGCGGCTGCCGGCATAAGACAGGACCAACAGCGCACCGCAAAGGTCCTCGCCGCGACCGCCGAAGAGAACGAAATGAATGTCCGTGACAACAAGCTTCGTGTCGCCATTGTCCACGATTGGCTGCTGGGCGGTGGTGCGGAACTGGTCGTGGAACAATTACACAAGCTTTTTCCCGACGCACCGATCTATACTTCATGTTGTACGCGCGAGTGGCGTGCCAGGCTGGACGGTAAAGTACGGACTGGCTGGCTGCAATGGTGGCCGTTTTTCAAGCTCAGGAAATATCTTGCCGTCTTGCGCATTTGGTGGTTTACGCACCTGGATTTCAGTAATTATGACTTGGTTGTCAGTAGTTCTGGTGCTGAAGCGAAAGGCATCCGCGTACCACACTCGGTTGTACATATTAATTACTGCCACGCACCAACGCATTACTACTGGAGCCGCTACAATGAATACATGGAACATCCGGGTTTCGGCATGTTCGACTGGCTGGCACGGTTTGGCCTGAAGACGCTCGTTGGCCCGCTTCGTAAATGGGATTACCGCGCTGCCCAGCGGCCGGACTTCATTATTGCAAATTCAAGCCACACGAAAGCCCAGATTCAGCGCTACTATGACCGAACGGCAACTGTCGTCCACCCGCCGGTATATACCGAGCGCTTCAAGCAGCGACCCGGCAACGAAAAGCGCCGCGGATTCGTCATCAGCGGCCGGCAGACGCCATACAAACGGTTTGACCTGGCGGTAGCCGCATGTACCAAACTCGGCCTGCCTTTGACCGTTATCGGCAACGGTCCGGACCACCGGCGACTGAAAAAACTAGCCGGAAAGAGTGTCACGTTTCTTGGTAAGGTCTCTGATAAAGTACTCGAGGAAGAATTCGCGAGTGCCAAAGCGCTGCTATTCCCCGGCACCGACGATTTTGGTATCACGCCTGTCGAAGCCATGGCTGCCGGCACGCCTGTTATCGCGTACGAAAACGGCGGCGCACTGGACTATATCGTGCCGCACAAGACCGGCTTGTTCTTTGACGAACCAACCGCCAAAAGCCTGGCGGGCACATTGAAGCAATTCTCCAAAGAGCAATTCCAAAGCACGGACGTTGCCCGCTTTGCGGAACGTTTTACGCGCCAGCAGTTCCGCCGCAAAATGCGCCTGCTGGTCAAAAAAGTCATGCTCGAAGCGTAAGAGTATGAAAGCGCCGGCCGTTTTCCGGCCGACGCGTAACCTTTGCTATTTGATCTTATGCAGCAGCGGATTGTGCACCCGCAGGTTTCACATATCCATAGATATCGTACGCAACCTTGAGCAGTGCGCTGACTCTTGCTTCCTCCATGCTCCGCCCAGCGGCAAGCGAGCTATTATACTGGTCCGCCGCACTGGTCCGCAAGGAAAGATCGTAGGGCTTAAACTCGCTGTTCGTAACGTCAGCCCCGGCATCGCTGCCTTCCCATCCAGCACGGTGCACATCGCTGGTCAGGCGGGCCGCATCCGCCATGCGAGCCGTTAGGTCAAGCCCGGCACGCGCACTATTTGTCAGTTCATGCTCAGCAAGCGAGATCCCATCAATATCCGACGTACGTTCGCTGCCGGGGATAATTGCGTGGAGCAGCCGCTTCGCGTCGTCGTCTGTCGGCAAAAGGGCGTGTAGCTCTTGAACCGTATCGCCAGCACCCAACTGGTGCGACGCATAGTTGATCACGTCTCCAAAGCTGAGTCCCGACAGGAACACCTGCGGGTCGCCCAAGTCCTCGATCCCGGCCGCCCGGAACGCCGCCAGCAAATGCAAACGGCTGATCGGCTGTGCAACTTTCAACGCTGTTTCATACTGGGCCTGACGAACGCTGACCCTGCTGCCGCCGGCCTCAAAAGCCGGAGCAAACGACTTGCCTACGTCTTGCGCCATATCATAAAATGCAGCCCGCAGCGCCAACGAGTTGACCCCCGTGCCATCGCGCCGGAGCGAATCCCCAGCCAGCACTGAAGCCACGTCGGCAACCGTCCCGGCCGTTTCTTCCATGCGCGTGCTTAAGCCGCTCGATAACGCGTCATGGGCGTGCGCATCGAGATACGCCTGGAAATCCACCAGCTTATCCTGATCGGCTGTGCCAGCCTCTTGTTGGTTGGTATATATTTCCGCCATACTCCCCTCCTCTATTTGTACTTATTGCTATATACCATAACCGGTTTTTGTGCAAGCGATTTATCGCAAGCCTCATAAAAACCCGATTTTTTATCCACCGATTTATCTCAAGAATAGAATGTATATTCCACTATTTTGCTTGTAAATCATGAATAAGTACTATAATTAACGCCATGTGCGGTATAGTAGGATACATTGGATCCAAGCCAGCGCAAGACGTAGTCATCGGCGGCCTGAAGGCGCTCGAATACCGTGGCTACGATTCCGCAGGTTTGGCAACATTCACAGCAAGTGACACTATCAAGCTCATAAAAACTGTTGGCCGCGTCCAGGCGCTCCAGGATCTTGTAGAGGCAAGCAATCCCGGCAAAAGCGCGTGTGCGATTGGCCACACTCGTTGGGCCACACACGGCGAACCAAGCAATACGAATGCCCATCCCCATGCGAACACCGACGGCACCATTTTTGTCGTCCACAATGGGATCATTGAGAACTATCAGGACATCAAAGCCCGGCTGCAGGCCAAGGGCTACATCTTCGCGTCGGCAACCGACACGGAAGTCGTGCCGCATTTGATCGACTTTTACCTGCACGAAGGCTTATCTTTTGAACGCGCCTTTAAAGCAGCTATCAAGGACCTGCGCGGCGCCTATGCTATTGTGGCAATTTCGGCAAAAGAACCCGGCAAGCTATTCGCGGCAAAGCTCGGCAGTCCGATGGTGCTCGGCGTCGGCAGCCATGAAATGATCCTGGCCAGCGACCCGAACGCACTCATCGAACATACCAAGCAGGTCGTATACATTGAAGATGGCGAGGTGCTCGTCGTTGATCGTGATACGTACAAGCTGGAAAACCTTCGCGATGAAAAGCCGGTGACGCGCAAGCTGGAGCTGCTGGAAGGCACCGCGACACAAGTGTCGTTAGGATCCTATCCACACTTCATGCTGAAGGAAATCTTCGAAGCATCGGCGACAATCAAAAACGCGACGGCCGGACGTGTGCACGCCGAAAGCGGCCTCATCAAACTCGGCGGTCTAGAGGCAGTACGCAATCAACTCGACCATATAGAACGGATTGTTATCGTTGCCTGCGGCACGTCGTACTACGCGGGCCTGCTTGGTGAATACTTGATCGAAGAACTGGCAGGGATTCCGGTAGATGTGCAGCTGGCCAGCGAGTTCCGCTATCGTGACGAACCTTTATCACGCGGTACCGCCATACTCGCTATTTCCCAATCGGGCGAAACGGCCGACACGATTGCCGCACTGAAGAAAGTTGAAGAATACGGCATGCTTCGGCTCGGCATCGTGAATGTTGTCGGCTCGACCATCGCCCGCATGACCGACGCCGGCGTCTACTGCCACGCCGGACCCGAGCAGTCTGTCGCCAGTACGAAGGCATTTATCGCCCAGGTAACCATTCTGCTTCAAATCGCTTTACTCCTTTCCAAGGGCAATCAGCCGTTGTTCAAGCCGCTGCTTGAGGAACTGGAAGCACTGCCAGCAAAAGCCGAAGCCGTTTTGAAGCAAGCACCAACCATCAAGAAATTGGCGCGCAAATACAAAGATTCGCGCGACTTCCTGTTCATTGGCCGTCGCCACGGCTACCCAGTGGCGCTGGAAGGCGCACTCAAATTGAAAGAGCTGTCATACATCCATGCCGAGGGTTGCGCCGCAGGCGAAATGAAGCACGGCCCGATCGCCATGATCGACGAGCATTTTCCCACGTTCGCCATAGCGACCGATTCCGATATGATCGATAAAGTCATGTCCAATATAGAGGAAATCCGCGCCCGCAAAGGCCCCGTGCTAGCTATCGCCACCGAAGGCAACACACACCTCAAAAAGCTCGCCGCCGATGTCGTGTATATGCCGAAAACGCTGCCCCATACATCCGCTATACTCGAAGCTATCGTCGTTCAGCTCTTCTCGTACTACGTCGCCGCGCTCAAAGGCTTGGACGTCGACAAACCGCGCAACCTCGCCAAATCCGTCACCGTTGAATAGCAACACCTGTTGCTGCAGGTGCTAGTACAAGCGTTTGCGTATGGCTGATCGACTTTAGCGGGAAGCGCTTATAGGTATGCTCCGGTTCGGTATAGGTCAGCGAACTAACTACTTGTGCGCGCACTGAAGGCGGCAAGCTCGCTGCGTCATCGCTATTTGCGCCGAGTACGAGCGCCTTATGTTCGTGGACCGCATATTGCTCCAATTCCGGCCACACAGCCTGCAATCCTGCCGCTGATGCGGTGCTTGCTACCGACTCCACACCGCAGAACGCCTGCGTCGGCTGGACCGCAAAGGCACCCTCGCTGCCCGCCCACACTACCAACGCATTAGCCGGCAATGACCGGCAGACAGCCTCAACCTGCGACAATTCCGAAAATGGCTGCAGCTGCCAAAACGGCAAACTCGTCAGTATCGGCAGGCCCACCGTCAGCACGCCGAGCGCAATGACTACTTTTCGCGCCGGCAGCCAGTGCTTACTTATCACCAGCTGTTGGCGAGCTGAGAATCCTTGCAATAAATACGTACCAAGCAAAACAAATCCCGGAAAGATAACGGGCAAGAAACGCCGCGACGCCCATATCTGGTCCGGCGAAATGCCAGGCCGCAAAAGGTACAGTGCGCAATCCGCGGAGAGTACAAGAAAGAGCGGCAGCAGTTCTAGCAACTGCCCATGCAACAGTTCCGGCCAGCCGCGGACCAGCTGGTAGACACCCGCTACGGCAAGCACCGGACCGATATACCATATGACCCACAGCAGCGTCGTTTTGGCACTGTAACTTTCCACCGGCATATTGTCCGCCCTGCCCAACGTCGCTAACACAAACAGCACAACCGCGCGGACTAAAAGCACTATGAAAAACGCCGCCAGTGCTGCCGTAATAATATGCCGCGTATGTTTGTGCATTAGGAGCCATCGGGCCTTTACTAACAAGCGAGTTCGCCACGCCAGCACAATTGCTGCACCCGCAGCCACTGTTACAAATGCAATAAACACAAACTGCGCCAGCATATATATTCGTACGTCGTGGTAATATCCGCTCGATAATTGCGAGACATCCAGCCATCCCACGAATCCCAATATTGCAGCAGGTACTATCGCCACCAGCACCTGCGTAAGTCTTGGCCGGCGCTGCGGCTTTGTCGCGATCATCACATAAAACGCGGCGTACGCTTCCAGTGCTGCCAGCAACAAATAGGTATCGGTACGCAGGAGCGCCGTCGTCCCGGCACAGATACCAACAAGCAGCCAGCCCAGTAGCGCACGCGAGCGTACCGCAACCCACAGGAACGTAAGGCTGGCAAAAATTGCCATGAGCGTCAGTGGTTCTGTGTACGTATCCCGCGAGAAATAGATAAAGGGAAGTGTCGTCGCCAGTACGGCCGTTGCCAGTGCCGCCCAGCGCGGACGGAGCATCAGCCGCGCGAAACCATAGAAGGCAAGCAGTGCCGCGCCGCCGAACAACACATTGAAGCCCAGCATTGCCCGCTGCCCAACTAACTTACCAAAAAAGCCGAGCAGCACCGGCAGAAAATGCGCGCCTTGGGCGTAAATTTCTTTATCATTTTGCAGACTAATGCCAAAGCCCAAACTACCTGCCTGTAGTGCTGGAAACGCCTGTGCGCTTGGCGCCACGGGGATGTGCAGATCGTGGTGCGTCACCAGCCAGGCGCCCGTCACCGCATAGGTCGCCGGGTCCCGATCCGTAAACACGTGCTGCGCGCTAAAAGGAATATTCAGCCCAATCCACAGCAGCACGCCAAGCGCCACCGCCATGTCCCATGTCATTTGCTCGCGGCGCCCGCCCGGACGTTTGCGTGCCTGTCCATATCGCACCGCCAGCCAAACCATACCGCCTGCGGCCGGCAACCCAACGAGCAAGAGCAGCCACGCATAGAAAACATTGAGCAGCAACAAAATCATGCCGGCAATGCCAATGCTTATAAGTGCCGCCGGGACCGTGAGTGGCAATGTTTGTACAATAGCGCCAAGTATGCGCCGCACGCCTGAGCCGGCCAGGGCCGATTTTGTCATAGCTCCGCTCGTTCCGGTGCCAAAAAGAGGAGCGCTTTGAGTGCGGCAGCCGTCTCCTGCCAGCTACCAATCTCCAAGCTATCGACGCCCGATGCCTTCACCGGATAATCATTGCCGCCCTCTTGCAGGCGGTCGCCGATGAAGAGCATTTCATGCTTAGCTACGCCCAGAATTTCCCCCAAGCGCTTCACGCCGTATGCCTTATCAATACCGAGCTTGGTAACATCTATGGATGTTACGCCGCCGACGCGGACTTCAAATTCAGGTATTAATTTTGCGATATGGTCGCGCAGCGCGTTCTTTTTGCTGTTGTCCGGATCCCACGCTTCTTTGCGCCGCACACCTTCCTCTTTCAATACATCGACTATATCCTGACCA
>CAZPPY010000046.1:0-7522 GCA_964588575.1 uncultured Candidatus Saccharibacteria bacterium | reverse complement strand
GGAATACCATCATACGTAAATTGGTAGAAACCGGCCGCTACCATTTCATTGTCTCAACGACCACTCGTGAACCACGTATGAATAACGGCGTGCTTGAGCAGAACGGTCGGGAATATTGGTTCCGCGATGAAGCAGAAGTGCTAAAAGATATCCGCGACGGCCTATTCCTGGAAGCCGCTATTATCCATAATCAGCAGGTCTCGGGTATCAGCATTCGCGAACTAGAAAAAGCGCGGAATGAAGGGCTGGTGGCCATAAAGGACATCGAGATCATTGGCGCGGCCAACGTACACCGAATGAAGCCGGACACGCCGATTGTTTTCATGATACCGCCTAGCTTTGATATCTGGATCGAGCGTATCCACTCGCGCGGCCAAATGGAGCCTGACGAATTTATGCGCCGGATGGAAAGTGCCAAACGTGAGCTGCTGACCTCTCTAAAGGCCGACTATTACCGCTTTGTACTGAACGACACGGTAGAAGGAACCGCCGCCGAAGTTGACCGCTTGCTGACCACCGATCATTATGACCCATTCAAAGAACGGCTGGTTCGCGAAACTGCCGAACGCCTCTATTATGATGTCGAGCGCTTCCTGGAGCGTCACGCCTCGCCGTCATCTGATATTGCCTAGCCTAATCGTGGACCCACTATTGGCACTCTTGACACCCGACTGCTAATTTTTTATGCTAGAATTGTCTTAGCACTCAAAGATACTATCTGCTAACGAAAGGGTAAAAATCATGAGTAAAATTATTGGAATCGACTTAGGTACAACAAACTCGGCGATGGCGGTCATGCAGTCTGGCAAGCCGGAAATTATCGCTAACAGCGAAGGTGCACGCACGACGCCGTCTGTTGTTGCCATCAACAAGAATGGCGAACGGCTGGTCGGCCAGGTGGCGCGCCGCCAGCAGGTGACGAATTCGAAGAATACGATCTACGAAGTCAAACGCCTGATCGGCCGCAAGTGGGATGATCCGGAAGTCCAGCGCGACCTGAAGCTTATGGGTTACGAGATTGTAAAGAGCAACAGCGGTGTCAAGGTCAAGATGGGCGACAAAGAGTACAGCCCGGAAGAAGTCAGCGCCATGATCCTCGCCAAGCTGAAGGCGGACGCTGAAAGCTTTCTTGGCGATAAGGTAACTGAAGCGGTCATCACTGTTCCTGCTTATTTTGACGACTCACAGCGTCAGGCCACCAAAGATGCTGGTAAGATTGCCGGGCTGGAAGTTCGGCGCATTATCAACGAGCCGACGGCAGCGGCCTTGGCCTACGGCCTCGACAAGGAAAAGAGCGAAGAAAAGATTGCCGTGTACGACCTCGGCGGCGGTACATTCGACGTTTCCATCCTGGAACTCGGCGACGGCGTATTTGAAGTGAAGTCGACGAATGGTGACACGCACCTCGGCGGCGCCGACTTCGACCGTGTCATCGTCAATTACTTTGTCGATGAATTCAAGAAGGAGTCCGGTATCGATATTTCCAGCGACAAAGCCGCTATGCAGCGCCTGCGTGATGAAGCGGAAAAGGCGAAGATCGAACTTTCAACTGCGCAGGAAGTTGACATTAACCTGCCGTTCCTGACCGCTGATGCCGATGGCCCCAAGCACTTCGAGCACAAGCTGACCCGCGCCAAGCTGGAGAGCTTAGTCGGCGACTTGATCAACAAGACTGCCGAGCCGTGTGAAAAAGCGCTCAAAGACGCTGGCCTGAAGGCTAGCGACATCAACGCCGTTGTACTCGTGGGCGGTATGACCCGTATGCCGGCCGTGCAGGAAAAGGTGAAAGCCATCTTCGGCAAAGACCCGATGAAGGGCGTAAACCCTGATGAAGTAGTAGCAGTCGGCGCAGCTATCCAGGGCGGTGTGCTGCAGGGTGACGTGAAGGATGTTCTGCTGCTTGATGTCACGCCGCTTTCTTTAGGAATTGAGACGATGGGCGGCGTATTTACCAAACTCATCCAGCGCAACACGACGATCCCGACCAGCAAATCGGAAGTCTTCTCCACTGCAGCAGACAATCAGCCGCAAGTTGAAATTCACGTCTTGCAAGGTGAACGTGAAATGACCGATGGCAACAAGAGCCTCGGCCGCTTCATCCTGGACGGCATTCCTCCGGCACCGCGCGGTGTTCCACAAATCGAAGTGACGTTTAACATCGACGCCAACGGCATTCTGAACGTGACCGCCAAGGACAAGGGCACCGGCAAAGAGCAGAGCATTACGATCCAAGGCTCCGGTAACCTCTCCAAAGACGACGTTGAAAAGATGGCAAAAGAAGCCGAGGTGCATGCCGACGAAGACAAGAAGAAGAAAGAAGCCGTCGAGGCCCGCAACCTGCTCGATTCTGCGCTTTACCAGGCCGACAAGATGAAGAGCGAGCACAAAGACAAGCTGTCCGATGACGATAAAAAGACACTGGACGACGCGATCGAAGCGGCCAAGAAAGTTGCAGCCGACGAAACTGCCGACAAAGAAAAACTGGAAGATGCCGCAAAAGCCCTGAACGACAAAATCATGCCGATCGGCGCCAAGATGTATGAGAGTGCCAAGACCGAAGCCAAGCCGGAAGATGCTGGCTCGTCCGACAAAAAGGATGAATCCGGCCCCGTAGAAGGCGAAGTCGTCGACGACAAAAAAGAGTAGTCCATGAACTTCACGATCCATGCATCGACAGTCGACAACTTGTCGGCTATCGGCGAGCAAAACCGGTATGAGATTGAGCCTTCGGTGATTTACGCGTACAAGGTACAATAGGTAAGCATATTTTGGGCGTTAGCAAAAGCGCTAGTGCGGACGAGATTAAAAAAGCGTACCGCCGGTTAGCCGTGCAATACCATCCGGACAAGCAGGGCGGTTCTGAGGAGAAATTCAAAGAAATCAACGAAGCTTATGAAGTCCTGAAAGACAGCGAAAAACGCACGCGGTATGACCAATTCGGACACGCAGGCGTAGGCGGTGCCGGCGCAGGCGCCGGAGCTGGCTTCGGCGGCTTCAACGGGTTCGGTGGATTCGGCGGCCAGGGCCAATCAATGAACTTTGACTTTGGCGACTTAGGCCTTGGCGATATTTTCGGCAGTTTCTTCGGCGGCGGTGCCGGCCAGCAAACGCGCCGCCAGGCACGCGGCCGGGATGTTGAAGCAAGCGTAGAAATCACCTTTGAACAAGCCGTCTTCGGAACTGAAGCTGATCTGGTTTTGACACTTGAAGATACATGCGAACACTGCAAAGGCACGACAGTGGAGCCGGGTTACGCACTGAAGACGTGCGACATGTGCAAAGGCAGCGGACAAGTCGTGAATGTGACCCGCACGATTTTCGGTAATATTCAGCAGGCGAGCATCTGCCCAAAGTGCCGGGGCACCGGCAAAATTCCGGAAAAAGCCTGCACTGTTTGTCATGGCAAAGGCACGCAAAGTAAGCGGCAAACGATCAAGCTGAAAATTCCGGCCGGTATTGACGACGGGGCGACCATCCGCCTGCGCGAACATGGCGAGGCAATCGCCAACGGGCCAAAGGGCGACCTGTATGTGAATATTCGCGTCAAACCACATAAGAAATTTACGCGCGAAGGCGACTTAATTCTCAGCAAAGAGCACGTTGGTATGGTGGAAGCAGCACTTGGAACGACGATCAAAGTCGAAACCGTTGATGGCTCGGTGAGTATGAAAATTCCGGCTGGCACCCAAAGCGGCGCTGACTTCAAGCTCTCCGGTCACGGCATCCCGCATTTGCGTACCGGTACGCGCGGGGCGCACATTGTCACCGTACTTGTAGACACACCAATGAAGCTTACTCGGCGCCAGAAAGAGCTGCTGGAAGAGTTTGAAAAGCCGGACAAGCGGCGCGGACTGTTCTAGTAACGAAACAGAACAGCAGCCGCAAAGCTGCTGTTCTGCTACCGGGCGTGATCTCCGTTTTACGCCGTGTAATGCCGGCGGCCGGTGAAGGCATTCATCAAGCCGACCAGGATGATCGAGCCGACTAGCGCCCAGAAGACGCCGACCCAGCTGAAGCCCAGGTACGATTGGTTCGTGCCAAATATGACGGTCGATAGCAGACCGCCGATAAACGAACCGATAATGCCGATGATGATGCTTGCCAGCAACCCCTCGTCACGGCCCATTAGGCGTGATGCTATCCAACCGACTATGGCGCCGATAATGATTGCGACCAGTAGTGTCATGCTTCCTCCTTTCCTCTTATGATTCTTACCCTTCTACAGTACATGGGAGTTGGGTTGCCTGTCGGTTAGGTTTATTACAACGCGCGTGTACGGGATTCTGTCTTGCAAAATGCGGCTTATGCCTTAATAATTGGCCCTATGAGGCGTTCGTACTCTTATGAATCCGGTTTTTTCACCATGCTGATAATGGCACTCCTGATCATCTTTGCGGTTATCGTGCTGACGTACCTTAGGGTAAAGTCAGTGCAATAGGTTGCAAAATTAATGTAAAAGTGTTATTATCTACCTTACTATAAGATAAACGGGCCAGGTATATGAGCACGCCCCACGACCCCAAGCCAGCAGTAATAATTGGTTCTAAGGAATTCGTTGATTTCCCTGATTTCGCAGTGACGAAAGTTCCGGCCCGGGTTGATACTGGAGCCGACGGCTCGTCTATTTGGGCGAGTGATATTCATTTGAATGACGGACATCTCGTCTTTACACCTTTTGCACCCGGTTCGGTACTGTACCGCGATGAACCGATAGCGACGACTACCTACCGTTCGACAGTTGTCAAAAACTCTTTCGGCGTCAAAGAGTTCCGTTATAAGGTTAAACTGCGCGTGCAGATTGGCGGACGGACCATTAACTGCTGGTTTTCGCTGGCCGACCGGTCCAACAATACATATCCCGTGCTACTCGGGCGCAATCTTCTGCGCGGCAAATTTGTGGTGGACGTGGCGCGCCAATATGTCCATAGCAAAGACGAACACGTGCGAAAGGTGCTTATTTTTGCGAAAGATGTGGCAGAAAACACTGCCTACTTCCAGATGGTTCGGGAGCAAAATCGTGTCGCGGTTGATTATGAGTGTGTTGGCTATGAGTCGCTTTTGTTTCATATTAACGGATCTTCTACGTCGGTGCGGTGCCTTGAGACCGGTACCGACATTGCTACCTATGCATTTACGTATTTCAAGAATCACCAGGACCCAGAAGCAACCTTTGCGGCAGCAGAATATTTAAAGTTCAAGGGCCGCCGCTTTGTCGACCATGACTCGGCTACGTTTTTTGCCGACACCAAGTTGGTAGAATATCTCAAGCTTATCAGCCATGGCTTGCCGGTGCCAGAAACCTACGGTGCAAACGCAATGGTTCTGAAAGAACGTTTTGCAGAAATTGTGCAAACGCTTGGCTTGCCGTTTGTCTTGAAGGCGGCTACCAGCAATCGCGGACGTAACAACTACATTATTGATCAGGAGAAAGACTTTCGCCGGATACTGGATGAGGAAACCACAGAACGTATCTGGCTGGCTCAGCGCTATGTACCGAATGACGGCTTTTATCGTATCTATGTACTCGGCAAGGATGCTGACCTGGCGATCTGGCGTGCGCCAGCCTCGCATGAAAATCAATTGAAGCGGCATCTGAATAAACCGCGTGGCAGTGCCAACGCGAATCTAGTACCGGCCAATGAAGTACCTAGAGATGTCCAGCAATTGGCGCTTCGATCTGCAGCGTGCCTTGACCGGCAGATCGCGGGTGTTGATCTGGTGCAAGACAAAACATCGCAAAAGTGGTACATTTTGGAAGTCAACAATGGGCCGCAACTGCGCACCGGTTCGTTCGTCACTGAGAAGATGGCAGCAGTTGCGGATTTCTTTGATAAAGAATTAGGCAGGTAAAGTATGAACATCGTTATTCTTTCAAAAGGCGCTAAGAATTTTTCGACGCAACGCTTAAAAGAAGAGGCCCTCAAGCGCGGACACAGTGTTAGAATTATTAACTACGCCAAGTGTTACGTGTCGATTGAAAGCAACAAACCAGTCGTTCGTTACAAAGGTGAAGAGTTGATTGACATTGATGCGATTATTCCGCGTATTTCATCAAACCTTACACGCTACGGTGGTGCTATTGTCCGGCAGTTCGAAGTACAAAATATCTTTACAACGACGACCTCAATTTCGTTGACGCGTACGCGCGACAAACTCCGAAGCATGCAGCTGCTGGCAAAGGCCGGCATTGGTATCCCGAAGACCGTTTTCGCACTCGAAACGGCAGACTTTGATGATGTCTTGGAGCAGATTGGCGGCGCACCGGTGATTATCAAAGTGGCGCGCGGTACACATGGCAATGGTGTCGTGTTGGCCGAAACACGCAAGGCCGCCAAAGCCGTGATGCAGGCATTTTATGTCGAAGGCGTCAGCTTCCTGGTTCAGGAATTTATTGCCGAGAGTGCTGGTCAGGACATCCGGGCATTTGTCGTCAACGGTAAAGTAGTTGCCAGCATGATGCGGCAGAGTTTGGATGATGATTTCCGCTCGAACTTGCATCAGGGCGGGCAAGGTACGACAACCAAACTAAGCGATGAAGAGCGCAAAACTGCACAGCGCGCCGCAAAGGCAATGGGGTTGCAGGTTTGTGGCGTTGATATGATGCGCAGTAGCCGCGGTCCGCTGATTCTGGAAGTTAACGCCAGCCCGGGCTTTGGCATTGAAAAAGTTACCGGCCGCAACGTTGCCGAACCAATCATCGAATATATTGAACAAAACGCCCGTGCACGCCGCAAGAAGGACAAAGTCGGCGCGTGAGACCGTCGAGACACCCATAAGCGTATGCAGTATACTGATGCGTATGGGGTCGAATGAGCTCATCGTTATCGGTCTATTTTTAGTACCAGTCGTTCTGTTGATGCTATTGCGCGTCAATGCGGCGTTTGCTTTCTTAAGTGTTTGCCTCGGCTATGTACTCATGCAATTTACAAGTGTTGATGTACGTACGTTTGCAGATGCCTTTATGCCGCAAGCGACGCTTGGCGGCAATGTTATGCAGCTTGTGTTGCTCTTGGGGCCGGTACTACTCACCATGTTATTTATGGTGCACACGGTACGCGGTACGAAGTTTGTACTGAATATCCTGCCAGCTGCAGGCGTCGGTTTTCTTGTCGTGCTATTCGTTACGCCCTTGCTCTCACCCGGTATATCTCATGCTATGATGATGCTGCCTATTTGGCGGCAGTTTTCGCGTATGCAAAGTCTGGCCGTGGGAGCGGGCGCATTGATCAGCTTGTTTTTGCTATGGTCTCACCGGCCGCATCACGAAAAAGAGAAAAAGAGCGATAAGCACCACTAGAGCCTATCCCTTCATCTGTTCTGATTGACTTTTCGCCCCAAAAAACAGATAATATATCCGTTATTTTACCCCAAGCAGTTGCACTGTTAAGGGAAAAGAGCAGCCGGAGCAAATGTATTTCATTTGCGCCGCGCGTCCTGAGAAAAACTATAGGTTTGTCTCAGCTTGGGCGAGGGCCCATAGCTCAGCCGGTTAGAGCACCTGCCTTTTAAGCAGGGTGTCGTG
>CAZPPY010000045.1:0-7621 GCA_964588575.1 uncultured Candidatus Saccharibacteria bacterium | reverse complement strand
ACTGCTCTTTCGGGCCTGGTCTTACGCGCTGCCGGCTCTTCAGCTTCAAGAATAATCGTTGGAGGTTGCGTACATGATGCCGGTATGCGCTGTCCAACTCGCGCAAGCGCTCGGCTTTGAGTGATCCAGCGGGCAGGAGCAGGTCTGGTACTCGAGGATACGCTTGAATTCTGCGGGCTGACATAGTCGACGACTCCTGGCTACTCTTTCGCGGATCATTTCAGTCAGATTTATACATAACAAATTGTAATTTCCATTATATAAGCTGGGTGTCACAGATTGGAAGTGAGGGTGCGTAATATCACAAGCTCCGGCGCTGCCTCGGCGCTGACGTGGCGGCAGTGTACACTGATAACGTGGCGTCATACTTATATTGGCTATTGTACTGGAGCGACCGGTATATTGATGCGCTCCAGGCTTTTCTGGCGTCGAAACTGGTGCTGGCGCCGCTGCTGCTGCTGTTTGTCGAAGAATGCGGCTTGCCACTGCCGGTGAATGGTGACATTATTCTGGCGTATACGGGGTACCGGCTTTCGATGAACACGAACGGTCCGGGCCTCTGGTCGGCATTTATTGCAGCGCAGATTGCGGCGCTGGCTGGTTCGACAGTGCTATTCTTTCTTTCCCGGCGCTGGGGGCAGACGATTATTCTGAAGCTTGGTAAGTTTGTCTTTCTGGAGGAGAAGCATATCCGCCGCGCCGAACGTTTATTTGCACGCTGGGGCATACTGGCCATTATTGTCGGTCGCCATATTCCAGGCCTTCGTATACCGGTAACGATTTTTGCCGCCACGTCCGGCGTGAAGTATCCGACTTTTATTGCCAGCACATTCGTTTCCACCTCTATATGGATCTGGTTCTACCTGATCGCCGGCAAGCGGATCGGTACGCATTTCCACACTGAGGTGCAAAAATACATTACTCTTACGGTGGTCGTAATTGTCGCCATAACAGTCGGTATTCTCCTGCTTCATGCAGTCGGCCTCTACCGTGAATTGCGCCGGAAAAAGCGCGAACAGCACTAACGCGGTTCTTCTGTGGCCGGTCGTGCGAGTGCGTGCTGGATGAGCAGAATCGAACCAGCGGCGATTGCCGTAATGACAAAGCTGCCGATGATGTCTTCCAGATGGTGGATGCCCGCTAGGACGCGTGCAATACCGATGCAGGCCGCAACTGCCAGGGTAATGAAGCCAATGAGCCGCGAGGAGCGTAGGATCGCAAAACCGAGGAATGATGCCAAGAGCGTATGGTCAGACGGGAAGCCATTATCATTGCCGTGTGGTAGAAGCGGCGTAAAGTGCCCGGCAACAAACGGACGGGGGTCGTTGATAATATGACTGCCTACTACGGCGAGCGCCAGGCTCAGGATGCCGCCGGCGATGACAAGGATGCCAAAGTCAATCTGCTTTCTTCGGTTCCGTAATAGCAGGCAGGTGACGATGCTCAATACTACTGGTATAACAATGGCGTACTTTGCGACCAACCGAATTACTTCATCCATAACGCTCCCCCGTGTTTATATAGCCTTCAGTATAGGGCAATCGAATGAGCGCTGTTCTTTTACTCAACTCGCCTTAACTTCAGGCACCGTGTCGCGGGTATAGCCTGCAAGGAGGTTTTCGACGATATCGACGACTTCTTTCGGCTTGTAGTCGCTCTTGCCAATATACTTGATTGCCCCGGCTGAAAGCGCGGCTTCAGCGTCGGCGGCACCCATGAGGTTTGTCAGGATTACGACTGGCGTTTTCTCCAGTTCGGGCAGGGCTTTCAGCTGGCGCAACATATCGAGGCCATTCATCTTTGGCATCATGATATCGAGTAAGATCAGCGTCGGCTTGGTAAGGCGTGCCTGTTCGAGGCCTTCCTCACCGTTTGCGGCGAGCACTACGTCGTAGCCTTTAAAGGTAAAAATCTGCTGATACATGCGACGAATGAGTTCGTCATCTTCAATGATAAGCACTTTGATCATATATTCTTTATACCATACGCCGTGCCCTTCCCGGGCCGTATTTCGGGTGCTGAACATGAATTTATTATGAATTTTTGGTTTGAATGCTTCGTACTGTCATGCTGCCCCTGTAGCATTGAAAGTATCAGGGCCGGGAGGGCCGGCAGGGCCTTTAAAAGTCGTGGAGTAAGGAGCCACTTTATATCTTTGACCATGCCTATCGCTTTGAAACGTGAACAGGATTGGCTGACGGATTTGCAGGTGCTGTCGCAGCAGACGCCGTTCATGCTGATTGACCTCGCGGAAGCACGCGCGAATGTACGGCGCATCGAGGAGCTTATGCCAGGGGTGGATCTGTACTATGCAGTCGCTGGCAATAATGACCAATACCTGCTTCGGGAGGTTGGTAGCTCGACTGCCGGTTTCGCGATTACTTCTCTTGGTGAACTTCATACGCTCCAGGATATAGGGGCGCAGGTTGATCGTGTGATCTTTAGTAATCCGGTCAAAATTCCGGAACATGTCAGCCGTGCGCACGCGGCTGGCGTACATCGCTATAGTTTTGGCTGCCTCATGGAAGTTGAGAAACTGGCGGCGAATGCGCCAGGGAGCCACGCATACGCGCGGGTTGCTATAAACGCAGCGACTCCAGAGTTGTTGACACAAGCTGGAGAGGCGGACGTTAGTCCGGCCCAAGTGGTGGCATGCATGAAGCGGGCGGCAATGATGGGGCTGCAGGCTAATGGGTTGACGTTCCAGCTTGCGGCTGCGTCCAACCAGCCGGAAACATGGATTCGGGCGATCCGCATTTGTGGCCAGCTTGTACAGCAGCTCGTGCAGGACGGTATCGGCATTGCTGTACTTGATATAGGTGAATTACCGATGGCCGACAGTCGGAATACCTCCGCACTTCCCTTGACCATGCAAGCTATTACTGAGGCGCTCACGCGGTATATACCGCCGACCATACAAATTGTTGCAGAACCGGGCCGCGCTATCGCGGCAACGTGTGCGGTGCTCGCAACCACTGTTATCAGCCGGCGGCCCGATTTGAACGGCCGTGAATGGTTATTCCTCGACTCTGGCGTATTCCACGGTATTCGCGCCCGACCCGATGACACATCATATTCGGTATTTACTGGCGCCGGCTTTGCTTCACATACGCAGCGGCAATTTACGCTTGCCGGCCCAACAGGCGACCCGTCTGACATGATCGGGCACGACTATCTCTTGCCGGACACGATACGCGCCGGCGACCGAGTCTATTTTGCCGCGGCTGGAGCATATAGCCTCAGTCAGGCAAGCAGCTTTGGTGGGTTTGATCCCCCAGCGGTGTGCCGTATGAACGCGACAAACAAAATATAAGGGGGCTTAGTGTGGACACGGGTGGGAGTTTTGCAGTGTATAGACAGCTGTATGCGGAGTTGCCCCATAAAAGCATAGAAGCGGAAGGTATCACCGACCAGTTTTTATTCGAAGCGGCTTTGGCCGATCCACGGACGGTTACTCTCGAGCTTGCGAACGGTGCTGTCTTGCCGCTTGTAGTGCCGCTAGAGGTGTTGCCGTACGTAAAATTATCTACCTATCAGCAACGCGCGGCAGCCGGGATACGGGCGCCGCTATTTTATTATAGCCATCTACCGTCGTTGCTTACCGGCTGGCCTGAGGCATATGCTGCGGCGCTTCGGCCGGCTGTTCGGCAGCTGGCATTGCACCAGGGCGTGCTGGCGTTTGATCATCCGGCGGCTCGAAGTGAAGCAGTGTTGTCGCAGGTTCACGAGTTGCTATGCATGATCGGCGGCGTTGCCTGCCGGGAGTTGATCGATCAGGATGAGCTGCGACACTTCCATTGGGTAACAGGTGCCGAACCCGAACTCGCCACCTCTCCGCCTATACGTTCGATTGAGTTGCCTGAGTTATATCGTCAGGCACTCACTGACGGTAGTCTGACGCCGGACGGGCACGTGTCGGTTGAGGCACGCCTGTCGCAGCCCGATATCGATCACCTCTGGCGCTTTTACGGGCCGGTACACGACGAGATGGCCGATACAATTGAGGCAGGCTTCAACCAGATAGAGCTGCAGGCTATTTTGCAGGATCCCCGGTACGCCAAATTGGTCTATCGGGTAGGCGGCAATATCATGAACATGGCACTGGCGGCTGAAGTTCGCGATTGCCCGTGGCTAAACAGCGACTATTTTCGGGAGCAGTACCCGGATGCCTTTCGCGACCGGCGTATCATCTGTGGTATTGGTGCTATCACCGACCCCGAGGCAGCGCGCAGCTATGCGCCGACCGTCCGGACGCTCGGCATGATCGGCCGGCTGGTTGCCTACGCTGGCGGCCGGGCGGTCTTTGCCTTCGCCTGTGACGACCAGAGTAACCAGTACGCGCCACTCCTTACTGTACGCGCCCTACAGCGCTCGGGACTCGCCGTCGATCTGTCGCAACCCGTCGGCTTCCAGCAGTTTCACGCCGTACAACTGGAACCGGGCGCACCCGGGCACGCTGGACAATGAACTTCTTGAGATGATTGGCCGGACCAAACGATTGTTTGAAGAAGCGCAAGGTATCAATGCCGAGGTCCTGCTCTATATTCATCCATACGATGCCTTGCGCAGCTAACTGCCGGGCAGTTTCCAGCATCAGGTAGGAATAAATGCCGTTGTACGTCGTATCGGCTTTCCAAAAGTGGCCGATGCACCAGCCCTGGCCAACGTCTTCGCAGATGATAAACGCCTTCATGTTTCCGTGAACTTCCAGCCCGTATCCGACCAGGCGGTAATGTCCGGCATACGTGAGAAGTTGTCTGAACGCCGACAGTTCGTTGGTAAAATCACCAGCCCGCTTGTCATATTCACGCTTCATGAAGACGTCAATCAGTGCCGCCTGAACGGCCCGTTCAGTAATGGCCAGAGGACGAACGTGGGCTGCCGAGCCGTACCGGCGCTCAAATGTTGTTGCGGCCCGCCGAAAGCGGCGCAGACTGCTCCCCTCGCGTTTCATAAGGAGCGGCAGAGAAAGAATATAGTCATGGTTGTTCGGATCTTCCCGAACCCGCCATTTCTCGTGGCGCTGCAAAACGCGTGCGACCAGTTCCGGAACCAGTTCCAATCGGTTTACTGACAGCTCCTGTTCCGCGAAGCCAAGCAGTACCTGCGCTGTTGCCACGATCTTGTTGCTGCCCATGAATGAGACAACATATCCGTCGTGCGTATAGTGTGGAAACCAGATGACCAGATTTCCAAACAACGCCGAAACACGCCCCTGCCCATCTTTATTCCAGCTCATCAGGCTGACAAAATTGAAATCGGAGTACGGTGGATAGCACGAGGCGAGGTGGTTGAACGCCGCGATGACGTCCAAGGTGATCGGCACACTGCCTGGAAATTCAGGGATCACACCGGTGATTATAATGAACATTATCTGAATAATTTCTGACAAAGCGTACGAGCTAGGTATACTAAAAACAACCGGTTATGCTTTTAAAACTTCTATCTTACCTGCCCTCTATCCTTGGTCTCCTAATTGTCGGGCTGATTACCTACCTGAAAAATACAAAAGATGCCGTCCATGTGCTTTTCTTTCTCCTGGCCGGCTCGATTGCTACCTGGCTGCTGGCGCTGTTTGTCGGCGATTTGACGATCAGCCATGTTGCCAGCTTATGGGCGCTGAGAGTTGCGGTCGGGGTTGGTACATTGATCGTTCCCGCGCTCCTGTACTTTAGCGCCTATTTTCCCCGCTCCCGGCGCGTAGGCCGGCTGTTTCATGCGCTGGTACTTGGTCCGGCCATATGTTTCGTGGTGCTGGCTCCAACGCCGTGGCTGGTGCCGGACGTACAGCTGCAGGCTCTGAGCGCCCAACCGTCAGGGCTGAATCTTCTCTATACGCTGCAATCGTTATACGTTGTCGGCGGCTTCGTGGTCAGCTTCGGCATGATGCTCAGGAAGTTACGTGGCTCAAACGCCCGCGAACGGGTGCAGATTAAGCTGGTGATCATGGGTCTGCTGACCGCCCTTCTGATTAATTTTATCGTTGGCTTTATCCTGGAAATGACTGGTCAGGCCACGACGTACTCAAATCTTGCCGGTGGCTTATCGCTGCTGGCATTTATCGGGACGACCGCATATGCGATTATTCGTCATCGCCTGTTCGATATTCGCCTGGCAATTACTCGCACCCTCGCCTACATTGTCGCTATCGGCGTGGTGTCCGGTGCCTATTCGTTGCTGGTCATTGGAATCGGCGTGCCGCTGGTGACCGGCGGCAGTATCTCGCTGACCCACGATGACGGCCAGCTGCTTCTCCTGCTGCCGCCAACCATTTTGGTAGCGCTGACGTTCCAGAGTCTGCAGCGCTCGATTGCGCGACTGACGTCAGGCATCTTTTATAACGGTTCATATGACACCCGGGCGACGCTGGATGCTTTCTCGGATGCGCTGATCAGCGACAACGATATCAACGCTATCATGGCAAAAGGGCTGGCTGTCCTGGGCGGCGCCGTGAAACCGTCACACGCCCTGCTCATAGTGCTCGATGAAAAGGGCAAGACGTATCGGCAACAAGCTCTGAACAGACAGCCGCTCGTCCATCCGGATGATCTCGTTACCGAGGCCGCACGGATGAAAGGCCGCATGGCCGTCAAAGATGAAGTTCCGGCCGGCCGCTGGCCGCGGCAATACGAACAGGAAGACATATCGCTTGCTCTCCGGCTCGGCACGTCCAAAAATCTTGTCGGCGTCCTTTTCTTGGGACCAAAGCAGGACGGGCGTATCTATAGCGGCCAGGATACTGGCCTGCTCAATGTCAGCGCCAAAAACTTTGCCGTTGCGATTGAAAATACGAAGAAATACCAGCAGATTGCTGCATTTGCCGACACCATGCACCAGGAAGTACTCAAAGCAACTGCCCGCTTGCGCAAAGCCAATGCCGAGCTTCGGACGCTTGACGCTATGAAGGACGATTTTATCTCTATGGCTTCTCACCAGCTGCGTAGCCCGGCCACGTCAGTTCACGAGGCTGTACAGATGCTATTGCAGGATTACATATCAGAAGGAGACCGCAAGCACATCATCGAGCTGGCTGAAGCCAGCAGCGAGCGCCTGGTTAATGTCGTAACGGATATGCTCAGTATCGCCCGCATTCAGGCCGGCCACTTTACACTGGAGAAGACGGAGATCAACATGGCGGAGCTGGTCAATCGGGCTATTCTTGAAACGTCAGGCCTGGCCAGCCAAAGGCGTATCCGTGTGCAGTTTCAGGCTCCGCGTGACGCAATTGAATTCCGGGCCGACCGGGCGAAATTGAACGAAATCATAGCAAATTATATTGAGAATGCAATCAAATATAGTCACGAAGACACGACCGTTACTATTGCATTGCGCCGGACCGGCAATAAAGTGTATTTCGAAGTTACCGACACCGGCATTGGCGTGCCGGCATCTGAGCGAAAAGGCTTGTTTACCAAATTCTATCGTACGACAAATGCTCGCAAAGAACAGCCAAACGGCAACGGCATCGGCCTGTTTGTCGTAAAGACCGTCGCTCGCGAACACGGCGGCGACGCGTATTACGAACCACGCGAACCCGGCAGTATGTTCGGCTTCTGGCTGCCGTATAGCGGATGACCGGCGCCGGTGGCGGTAGGCGTGTGCTATATTTTGTAATAAGATG
>CAZPPY010000044.1:0-7900 GCA_964588575.1 uncultured Candidatus Saccharibacteria bacterium | reverse complement strand
CCAATTTCGCCCGTGCAGCCCGCGCAAACAGCAGTTGAGTCAGATATTACTGAAGACGAACCCGCGCCAGTACCAGTACCGGCTGCCGAGACAAAGCCAGCTGAACCCAAGAAAGTTGCCGAGCCTGCCAAGCCGGCCGAACCTGCAGCCCCTGAAAAACCCGTGGTTCCGAAGGTTGCACCTGCCGCTCCAGCACCGGAAGCACCCGCGCCGCCGGCAGAAACGACCGTCGACGACATGGCGGCTGAAGACCAGCTCCACGATGGTCAGCTGGCACCCAACCAAGCGGTTGACCAGGCGAAGCACACAGCCGATGACGAAAAAACCGCCCGTGCAGCCGAACAAGAAAAAATTATTGCCGGCGGACAGTATTATCTACCGATTAACGGCCGCGAAAGGCGGCGCAGCCTGCGGCGCGTGCTTTTACTCCTTTTGCTTGTCCTGCTTCTAGCAGCAGTGTGGTGCGATATAGTATTGGACGCCGGCATTGTCCACGTGTATGGCGTACATGCGCTGACGCATTTCTTCAAGCAGTAAATAGCCTAGTTCTAGTGCAGCTCGGTTAGCTGGTCCGGACGGTCTTTTTTGACGATCCGGTAATGTTGCTGCAGATAATCGAGTTCCTGTGCCAGCTTCATCAGCGCCTGGCTGTTAGCCGCGAGGCTCATCTGTGGTAAATCAGCGGCGATGGCTTCGAGCATTGTTGCGAGAGTAATAAAGTAGTCGCCCGAACGGACACTGACGTCCACTTGCGGGTCCGTAGGTCTGGCGTAATCCCCGAGAATTCGTGGCGCAAGCGGATAATGGCGGACGGCACCGAGCGGTAACGTCAAATAGTACGTATCATTCATGTGAAGCTCCTTCCTTAATGCGATTAAACTGGTCGCCGGCAATGACCAAATGATCAAGCAGGTCGATGCCGAGCAGCTTGCCGGCTGCCCGCAGCTGTCCGGTGACGGCAATATCCTCGCTGGTTGGCTCCAGATTGCCGGAGGGGTGGTTGTGGGCGATGATAATAGCCACGGCGCTGTGCTCAATTGCCGGCCTGAAGACCTCCCGGGGGTGGACAATATTGGCCGTCAGGCTGCCAACAGATATAACTTCATCATGGACGATCTCATAGCGGCTATTAAGATACAGGCCGCGCAGCTGCTCTTTGGTGCTATAGCCGATGGCGCGGAGATATTCGTATGCTTGCCGGGCGTTCCGGACATAGACAGCTCTGCCGGCCTGGCTGGCAAAGAAACGACGGCCCAATTCAAAGGCGGCAATGAGCTGGCAGGCCTTGGTAAGCGGAATACTTAAGACTTCCGCCATTTGCTGTGGATCGGTCTCTGCGGCAATCGCCTTTTCGCCGTACTCTTTTACGATCCGCTGTGCCATCAGGAAGACTTCCTCTTTCTTGGTGCCAGTCCCAAGAATAGCGGCGACCAGTTCGGCAAGGCTCAAACTGTCCGGCCCCTGGAATATCAGCTTTTCGCGCGGCTTTTGTTCGTCTGGTAAATCTTTGACACGGAGCACGTACTGATCAGGGCGTTCGCCGATCAGCAGGTCATTGGCCTGTAAGGCATACGGCATACCCTCGGTGGCGTAGACGGTTTTCATACGATGCAGTATACTCCGGCGGCAGTACCGTGCTGCGAAATATACCCTAAAATTCATGAAAAATTCATAATTATTACAGCAGCTTTTTTGCGGCTGCTTTTGGTAAAATAACGTAGTGCAAGAAGAGGAATTACTGACAGGCCTGAATGCCGAACAGCGCCGCGCTGTTGTTACTACCGAAGGTCCGCTGCTCATCCAGGCCGGCGCCGGCAGTGGCAAGACCAAGACGCTAACACATCGGATCGCCTATCTGATAGCGACCAAAAAAGCGACTCCCTACAACATTCTGGCGGTGACGTTTACGAATAAAGCTGCCAAGGAAATGCGCGAGCGAGTGGCCGACCTACTCGGCGCGGATGCCGGCGACCGCGGCTTCATGCCGTACATGGGGACGTTCCACGGTATTTGCGTGCGGTTGCTCCGCCAGGACGGCGAACATATCGGCATACCCAGAAGTTTTGTTATTTTTGATGAGTCAGATTGCCAGGCGGCGATCAAGCAAGCCAGCAAGCAGCTCGGTATTGATGAAAAAAGTTTCCCCGCGCGGCTTTTAAAAGGCCTGATCAGCGGGGCAAAGAATGAAATGCTGACTCCGCAGGAATACGCCCGTGGCAGCATGAGCCCAGCGCAGGAGGCGGCTGCCAAGGTCTTTCCGCTGTACGAGCGCGCCCTCAAAGAAGCATCGGCACTTGATTTCGACGACCTCATTAACCGCACTGTGCACCTCATGGAATCCCAGCCCGAGATCCGCGAAAAATGGACAAACCAGTTCAAGTACATCATGATTGACGAATATCAGGACACAAACGCCGCCCAGTACCGGCTGGTGAAACTCCTAACGGGCAAAGACAAAAACATCGCCGTCGTCGGCGACGACTGGCAGTCAATCTATTCCTGGCGCGGCGCAGATTTCCGCAACATTTTAAATTTTGAACGGGATTATAAAGGCTGCACGGTTATCAAGCTGGAGCAGAATTACCGGAGTACCCGGCATATCCTGAATGCCGCGCATGCGATTATTACGAAAAACCAGCAGCGTTCCGACAAGCAGCTCTGGACCGATGCCGGCGATGGCCTGCCGGTACAAATGCTGCAGGCAAACGGCGAGCAGGGCGAAGCCGAACTGGTGATCCGCCGGGTGCGTATGGCGGTCGATGCCGGCCTCCGGCGCTACCATGAATTTGCGGTGCTGTACCGTACGAATGCGCAGAGCCGGGCAGTCGAAGAGATGTTTGTCCGTTACGGTATCCCGTACCGCATTGTCGGCGGCGTACGTTTCTATGACCGCAAGGAAATCAAAGACATTCTGGCCTACCTACGGCTCATCTTCCAGCCGGAAGATCGTGTCAGCTTTGAACGGATCGCCAACGTCCCGGCACGCGGGCTCGGGACCACATCGCTCCAAAAGTTTTTTGAATGGCAGCGCGTGAACGGCTACACCCTGACGCAGGCACTCGAGCGCGTCGGCAATTGTACGGTAATTACACCGAAAGCCCGCACTGCAATCGGCGACCTCGGCGCTCTGCTGGCGACGCTGAGCGGCCTCATGCCTACCGTCACGGTTGCCGCACTGGTAGATTCGCTGCTGCGCCGGATAGATTATTTACATTTTCTGGATGATGGTACGGCGCAAGGCGAAGCCCGGCAGGAGAACGTCCGCGAGCTTTTAAGTGTCGCACAAGAGTATCAGGACGTAGGGTTGGAAGGCTTTCTGGAAGAAGTATCGCTGGTCAGCGATGTCGACACCGCCGATTTCGGCAGCGACGCCGTTATCCTGATGACACTGCACGCTGCCAAGGGCCTGGAATTTCCCGTCGTCTTCATGATCGGCATGGAAGAATCTATCTTTCCGCACTCGCGGGCGTTGTACGACCAAAGCGAAATGGAGGAAGAACGCCGCTTGTGCTACGTCGGCATGACGCGCGCCCGACAGGAGTTGTACATGACATACGCGACCAGCCGTATGCTGTATGGCGGTGTACAGCATAACTTGCCGAGCCGTTTCCTGAGCGAAATCGACAGCGGTTTCCAGACAAACAGCGGCAGCAGCTATGAAGGCGTGTGGTCGCCCCAGCCGTTATTCCAGGATCGTCTGGAGCCGATGAAGCAATTTATCAATATGAATGAGCCGCGGTACGTGCCGGAAGTCGTCGAGGGCGACGGAGTTCGTCATAAACTGTTCGGCACCGGTACAGTCGTGGAAGTGGACGGCGACATGGTTACCATCTACTTCAAAGGCAAGGGTACAAAGAAGCTGAACCTCAGCTTTGCCCCGATCGAAAAATTATGAAAAGCGCCGCATGACGCGGCGCTCTCGTTCTGGATATGTATTATTTTAAACTTCACTGTCGGGCATATGAGTGCGCTCGTATGCTGCAATTGCTGCCTTGAGCTCTTTAATCATTTCCTCTGTGTCAGCATTTGGTTGTTGCTGTGCCTGAAGCAAGTTGAGAACATTTTTGTTATAGGCTAGCTGCTGTTCTTCAGTAAGGTCTGGGATTTCGTCAAATATCTCGCGAGCAGCTTGCGGATCGACGTGAAATGCGTCAACGGCAAATTGCGCAAGCGTGGTTCCTTCCTTCCCGTCGTCAGGCAAGTCGTCGAAGGCCTTTTCGATGACTGAGAACGGAATAAACGTCGTTCTACCATTCAGGGTACCCTGTACAGATGCATCATCGTCCGGCTCATCAGGGTCATCTTCTTCGTCCCAGTCTTCGTCCCCAAGGCTGTCGTCGCCTTCGCCATCGGCGAGGGGTTCCGGTGGATTATCGAGGTCGCCAAGCGTTTCATTTTGCCAATCAGCTAATTCTTGCTCAGTCAAATTTGGCTCAGCATAACTCACAGGACCAACAACACTGTCGCGTGGTTCTGTCGCGTCGTCGAAGTAAGGGGCGC
Organism: uncultured Candidatus Saccharibacteria bacterium; assembly: GCA_964588575.1. GTDB lineage: Bacteria > Patescibacteriota > Saccharimonadia > Saccharimonadales > UBA4665 > JANWHZ01. The sequence goes on along the minus strand of CAZPPY010000044.1, from coordinate 3,400 downwards.
CGTAATCTTCATGGGTGTATTTCATTGATAATCTCCTATCATTTAGGAACGTATAAATAATACTACAAATATAACGAATTGTCAATATAGACACCTGATGGGGTAGGGATATTCGAAGTTGGTACAATAGAATAGGAGCGAAGCCACAAAGAACCCCTGATCCGTCTGCCGGACAGCCTTTGCTACCGATGTATGCGAAAGAAATTACGACACCTGCACTATCGGCTCGGCGTTACCCGCCGCAAGCACGTCCGCCGTATCCGTGCCGCCGGGCGGCATCCCTTTGCTGTGCCGGTTGCCGCTTTCTTGGCTTTAGTGGTTTTATCAGCCGCCTCATTCTGGATTTTTACTCGCGCAGGCAACACCCTGGAACCAGCCGGCAATGACATTGTTATTATCTCGCACGATCATCAAGTCCAGACAGTGCCCAGCCACGAACCGACTGTTCAGGCACTACTGGCCAAGCTGAAGATTACGATCAATCCGGGTGATGTTGTGGAACCGGCGCTCGATACGCCGATCCATCAGGATGATTTCCGCATTAATATTTATCGCGCAGCACCGGTGAAGATCATCGATGCCGGCACGGCGGTATTCGGATACAGCGCAGCTACGACTCCGCGCAGTATCGCAAAACAGACGGGGCTTACTATTTACCCTGAAGATGAGCTAACAGCACAGCCTGTAATGAATTTTCTCCAGGAAGGGGCGCTCGGCAACGTGGTGGTGGTGGACAGATCAGTGCCAGTGACGCTGAGTATTAACGGCTTCGCGGCGTCGACACGGACGCGAGCAAAGACAATCGGGGCGTTTTTGAAAGAGAAGAATATCACGCTTGGAAAAAGTGTGACGGTTCAGCCAGGGGCGGATGTGCCGATAACGGGCAATGAAGTCGTGTCCGTGACGCGTGACGGCACCGGTATACAAAGCGTCACGCAGACTATCGCTATGCCGGTCGAATACGTTGATGACGGTTCGCTGGCCTATGGTACGTTTGCCGTCCGCCAGGCAGGCAGCCCCGGCCAACAAGTGCTGACATACCGGGTTACCGTTAAAAATACGAAAGTGGTGAGTAGTACATTGGTCCAAACCGTTATAACGGTCCAGCCGGTGACGCAAATTATGGCACGGGGCACCAGCCTGTCAGGTATTAAGGGAGATATGGCGCTGGCCGGCATTGCTCCGAGCGACTATCAGTACGCTGATTACATCATTAGCCATGAATCTGGCTGGTGTCCAACGAAAGCGCAGGGGCAGGTCGGCTATTGTCCAGCGTATAGCGGCTACGTCCCGCCATACGGTGGCTACGGTCTATGCCAGTCAACTCCTGGCAGCAAGATGGCTTCGGCCGGAGATGACTGGGCAACGAACCCGATTACCCAGCTGCGGTGGTGCGCCGGTTATGCCCATGCACACTATGGTTCGTGGACGGCGGCGTATAACCACTGGATCAGCTATCGTTGGTGGTAAACCTCACCAGTGTTGTTCAGATACATTGTTACAATAGAATGATGGATAATATTCCATATGCAAAGAAATCGCTCGGGCAGCACTGGCTGGCCGATCCGGTGAGCCTCCGCGCGATGGTGAGTGCGGCTGATATACAACAGGATGATACGATACTGGAAATCGGTCCGGGCTATGGCACATTAACAACCTTGCTCGTCAAACGCGCAAAACAGGTTATTGCCGTCGAATTTGATGCGCAGCTTGCCCATGCGCTGCCAAAACATGTTCCAGCGGATAATCTTAGCGTTGTAACGCAGGATATCCTGAAATTTGATTTCACGGCACTTCCGGCGGGATTTAAAGTCGTTGCCAATATACCTTACTACCTTACGAGCAACCTGATCCGTGTCTTGTCGGAAGCAACGAATCCACCGGTCTCTGCAGTCCTGCTCGTCCAAAAAGAGGTAGCGCAGCGGGCAGCGGCGGAGCCGAATGACATGTCGCTCTTGGCGGTGTCGGCCCAATATTATTGGGAAGTCTCACTGGGACGGGTGGTGTATGCGCACCTGTTCACGCCGCCGCCAAAGGTTGACTCGCAGATTTTAATTCTCAAGCGCCGTCGTGAACCGCTCTTTGCGGATGTCGACGACAAGAAATTCTTTCGACTCGTGAAAGCCGGTTTTTCACAGCGACGCAAGACGCTTGCCAATAGCTTAGGTGGCGGTCTTCATCTAGAGCGTAAGGATGCGGCCGAGCTGTTGCAACTCAGCGGTATTGATCCGTCGGCACGCGCCCAGGCGTTGTCGCTCGGGCAATGGTATAGCCTGTACAAGAACACTTGATTTGTTAAGTAAATTCAGTACACTAGCAACTGAAGATGCAGTCGACGTATGACATTGGTTACCAGCTCCAGCACGTCGCGGCTCTGCTTGAGAAGCAATCGGACCAGGTGCTGCAGGAGCAGCTTGGCATTGGGTTTTCGCAATTTAAAATTCTCCGAACCCTGCAGGCTGAACCGCGAACGACACAGCGCGAAATTGCATATAATCTTGCGCAAACCGAAGCGAGTATCAGTCGCCAGGTGAAGTTGATGGTTGCCGACGGAATGTTGCAGAGCGTACGCAGTACAAAGGACCACCGTGAACACCTGACGCTACCAACGCCGAAGGGGGAGCGGGTTGCTGAAGCGGCTTGCAACGTGCTGGACAAGTATTTTTACCCCGTGTTTGCAAGCCTCAGCAGCAAACAGCTGCAGCAACTGGAGGTTGCACTTACGGCCTTGCATAGCCAGGTGTGTCAGGTTGCCCATCCGAATGCGGCTGAATTTGCCGCCAGGACATAAACAACTGGGCGTTCGTGTGAGAAAACGCACATTTTATGATTTTGGATTGCCCTGTCGTCAGATGCATGTTAAAAAATAAATAACTTCGCGAGTATGCGCGGAGGGTACATTGGAGTGTTGGGCATTTGTGGTCCTTAAAGGAGGACAACCATGAGTGGCGCCTGGGATCCACGGGAACAGACGAGCGGCATGGCTGGGAAACCGGCAAAACCTTCCGCGCAACGTACGACAGCGTCTGATAGTCATCGATCGTCGCAGGCGGCACCAACGGTGACCGCCGCAGAAGTCGGAGGGTGCCTTACAAGAGGCGTCCTTCGCGGACTGATTGCGACTGGAATACCCTTGGGTGTTCTGGTTGGGGCGGCGATTGGTACATCGGTGCATAGTACGGGGCTCGGGGTTTTTCTGGTGATTCTGGACATTGTTGGCGGTCTCATCCTGTATGGGGTTGTAGGTCGTATCGGACGTTCCTGACTGACCAGTGCTGGCGGGTCGTAGCCACGGTTTCCGTGCTGCGGCTCGCCACCATACGTGCCAACACTCTCTCGCTTTCCCGATGTGTAGCGGGGCTGATGAGTCCAAAAGGACGAAAGCGGCTAATCGAGAATC